>JBBRCM010000061.1:0-19026 GCA_038204855.1 Chitinophagales bacterium | reverse complement strand
AACAGCAGTATCATTACATTGATAGCCTTACCTGCATCTGTAAAAGCATGTACAGATGTGTCGCCTAAAATACCGGTACGGGTTAAAAAGGTTGAATAAAGAATAAAAATAAATGTGAGAAACGCAAAAATATAACTGGCTTTTAATGAATGGCCCGTGGCTTTAAAAATAACCATGGTATGCAAACCGGCAATCAGTATAAGCCATGGTACCAGCGATGCATTTTCAACCGGATCCCAGGCCCAATAACCGCCGAAAGACAAAGACTCGTAAGCCCATTTGCCACCCATCATAATGCCAACGCCCAAAACACAGGCACAAAATAATGCCCAGGGCAGGGCAGGGGTTATCCAGTCGCCAAAACGTTTGGTTTGTATGCCTGCATAAGCATATGCAAAAGGGATAATGGTAGACGCAAATCCTAAAAATAAAATGTGAGGGTGAATTACCATCCAGTAATTGCGCAGCAACACATTTAATCCCACACCGTCTTTAATAAAACTCAAATAATTGGCTTGGCTGAAAATTGGTCCGGCAATTTCATTACGGGTTAAAGTAAAGGGACTGCTGCCCAATCTTACATCACCTACATAAATGCCAATCAACATCATCAGTAAAAAAAACTGTGCAAGGCTGATAACGGTCATAACCGGTGCTTCCCATTCTTTTGAGCGAAAGATAACAATTAACCCAAGTACAGAGTGCCAGCATGTCCATAGTAAAAAACTTCCTTCCTGTCCTTCCCAAATGCATGCCAGCAGGTACTTTGGCTCCAGTTCTTTAGATGCATGCTTATAGGCATACATATACTCAAAGTAGTGATGAGAGCATATATAAAAAATTGTAACGAAAATAATTACCGCCGAAATGAGCTGGGTAATAAAAGCAATCCTGGCAAAATTGAGCCATGATTTTTTTTCAAGAAGATCTGTTTTTCTGCTTGCGGTAAAAAATGCTATGGTGGAAAGAATGGATGCAACGAATGCAAGTAATACAAAGAAATGCCCTATCTGCCCCGGTAATAAGTGTTCGCCTTCAAATTGCATATAAAAAGTAATTTGTAATTAGAAATTAGGATTTGGGTTAGGTTGATGCAGCACTTGTTTTTTTGACTTGTCTAAATATGCAATGTATCCGTTAATCAGTTTGAAAACGAGTTCACACTTTTCTTCTCCCGTTTTAAGTTCCTCTTCTGTAATGTATTTTTCATCAAATGCTGTAGTTAACTGCTCCATGGTTTCTGTAGCTGACCCCCTGGAAATAATGAAAAAATGCCTGGTGTCAGTATAGGTATATCTGCCATAGCCTTCAGCTATATTTCTTGAAACCGATCTTGAGCAATCAATAATTTGTGCAGTTAAAAGGAATTTTTCAAAGGGCGGGAATTTTTTTGACAAATCAGATATAAAGATTCTAAGCTCTCTGGCTTTAATGTAACATTTCAAATCTTTGTATCCCTTATAATTCATGCTATTCAAATACTGTCAGCAAACATCCCAATTCCTAATTACAAATTCCTAATTCCATTTATTAGTAAGTAGAAGTCTGTTGATTGGTAACTGTTTTTTCCAGCTCTTTTTTATCGTCTTTATACTTGCTTGGGCATTTCAGCAAAATATCTTTGCATTCAAAATGATCTCCTTTCATGGCTCCTTTCATTACAATGCGCTCGCTTTTTTCAAGATCGGTAGGTTTACTGTTGTGGAAAATCACTTTTGTTTTTCCACCCAAACTATCAACTGCGTAAAAACTGAGGTAGTTTGGATTATTTACCGCATCGTATTCTATGGGTTCGGTTTTATCAAGTTTTGCAATCAGGTGTACAAATGTACCCTGTTTTTTTTGTGCAGATTTGATAGTTTCGTACGTAGAGAAATCGCCGGCTGAAAAAACGATCAACCCAACAATTAAAGCCGCAATGGCAACTAGAAAAATAATATGTGTCTTTTTCATGGTAAAAATTTCAATGCAAAGGTAACCTAAATGAAGTTTTTTTTTTCATTTTGTGTAACTAATTGATCATCCCCCGCAATGATTTACATCAGTTCTGCCAGATTAGCGGTCTAATAATAATTAACGTGGGTAATTTTTATAAGTTGTTAATTGCACCCGACGTGGGCAGTGTCCTCGCAAACCATAATCGGAATATGACTTTTAACACAAAACTCATAACACAAAACCCCAAACTCTGTTATCTTTGCAAAGTTTTTTAATTTTGGCAAAACTGCCAAATCCGTTTATTTAAATAAAAGTGATGACTGATCTTTCGAATTTTGATCCCAACTCGGTAGGTAACCCTGATAACAATATTTTCGGTTTACCTTTTTCAGAAGATGATGCAAGGCTGATCATACTTCCTGTTCCCTGGGAAGTTACGGTAAGCTACAATGCAGGAACAGCAAGGGCTCCGGAGCATGTATTTAATTCAAGCCTGCAGGTAGACTTGTTTGATCCCGACGTAAAAGACGGCTGGAAGCAGGGTTTTTTTATGCAGCCATGCGATAAGAAAGTGCTGATGAAAAGTGATTACCTGCGCAAGGAAGCCGAACTACTGATCAACTATATTTCGCATGCAGAGGTGGTAGCAGATAATAAATTCATGTGCAAATCGCTGAAAGAAATTAACGAAGGCAGCCTATTTTTAAACAATTGGGTATTTGAACGTACAAAGGCTCTACTGGATGCCGGCAAACTGGTTGGTTTATTGGGTGGAGACCATAGTACGCCGCTGGGTTATTTTAAAGCCATTGCCGAAAAGCATGGTGAGTTCGGAATTTTACAGATTGATGCACATTGCGATCTGCGTAAAGCTTATGAAGGGTTTAAATATTCCCACGCATCTATTATGTACAATGCGCTTGCAGAAATTCCGGAATTGAATAAATTGGTGCAGGTTGGTATACGTGATTATTGCGAGGAGGAAGTGGATTATATTAATGCCAGCAATGGACGGGTGGTAACTTATTTTGACAAGGA
Organism: Chitinophagales bacterium; assembly: GCA_038204855.1. Taxonomy (GTDB): domain Bacteria; phylum Bacteroidota; class Bacteroidia; order Chitinophagales; family Chitinophagaceae; genus Ferruginibacter. Next base: position 16,050 of record JBBRCM010000061.1, on the reverse strand, counting down.
TATCAAGGAACGCCAGTATGAAGGGCAAACCTGGAAACAGATCGTTGATGAAATAGTAAACCACCTGCCGGACAAAGTTTATATCAGTTTTGATATTGACGGCCTTGACCCTAAACTTTGCCCCCATACCGGAACCCCCGTGCAGGGCGGTTTTGAAACCGAACAGGTATTTTATATTTTTAAACGCCTGGTGCAAAGCGGCCGCAAGTTAGTAGGCTTCGACCTGAATGAAGTGGGCGTAAGCCAGGATGAATGGGATGAGAATGTTGGTGCAAGGTGCTTATTTAAATTGTGTAATTTACTGGTTGCTGTAAATCCTGTTTAATGAAATACAGCTTTACGTTAAAAGACAACAATCAAAAAGCATATAGACTGTTTACGTGGTTCTTATTTTTTCTGCATACTGCTGCGGCGATATTTGCATTAAATACAGAAGATAATAAAATAAGGATAACGATTTACATACTGCTGGTTTTTTATGCCATTATCGGCACAGTTTATTATTTATACAGAAAAAATTCAAAAGCGCTTGAAACATTCAGTTTGATAATGGCTTTGATGTATGCAAATTTCTGGATTCAGCAGGTTGGTATTATTGCCATGATAGCTTTTGCAGCGGTTTATATAATTGCAACTGTGGTAAAAGGTAAAAGTACCACGGTACTTTTTTCACCTGAGGGCGTAAACCTGACGAGGGTTTTTAAAACGGTGATTTTTTCATGGGCGCAAATGGAAAATGTAATTTTGAAAGACAATTTATTAACCATCGATTTTAAAACAAATAAAATAATACAGGTTGAAATTGTGGAGACCGCCAGGATGGTTGATGAAGCGGAATTTAACCTGTTTTGCAAAGAACAATTAAGCCGTTAATTCAACAGGGCAATATTTAAATAATCATGCTTACAGAAAGTCCATACATACTTTATTCAGACGGTAAAGGAAATATTTTTGAAGATACTTCCCTGTATGCTACCGGCCGCAGCGGCTGGGATGCAATGCCCGTGCCTGTTGACGAATGGATTGAATTACCAACAGGTGGCAATTTATACGAACTGCCCGGTCGAAAAGGAATTGGCATTGATGTAGAAACAGGTGATATGCGGCTTTGCGAAAGAGGATGGGCCGTAGCAGCTTTTATTCCACCTGCACATACGGGCCTTTACATGGCTGCTTACGAAACTGAAAAAGATGCGCCAACGCTACCGTTATTTTGTTACACCGCTGTAGCATGGCAAAACGAAAAAATGTATGTACCCGCAGTGCGGATTGAACAGGATATAAGGCAGGAGAGTGAAGGATACGTGGAAGAATTAATTGAGACTGGAACAAAAAATTTACTGGAAGCATATCCACATAATCGCTTGGTAAAACATTTGATGGAAAACTGCTGCATGACATACACCTGCCCTGCAGCAAGAAATTTAGCCATCGGCAGATGGGAATGCCCCGTGCCCGTTTCTCCTGCATGTAATGCAAATTGTATTGGCTGTATTTCTTTTCAGCCAGAAGATGAAACCATCATCAGCACACAGGACAGGCTTACTTTTAAACCCACCGCCGAAGAGATTGTAGAGTTTACAGTTCCTCACCTGCAAACGGCACCATTCCCCATCATTAGTTTTGGGCAAGGTTGCGAAGGCGAACCTTTGTTGATGTGGGAAACCATCCGTGAATCCATCATCGAAATAAGAAAACATACAGACAAAGGAAGCATCAACATCAATTCAAACGGCAGTATGCCCAAAGCTGTAAAAGCCTTGTGCCAAGTGGGTTTAAACAGCATCCGGGTAAGTACAAACTCTGCACGCAAAAATATTTACAGCTCTTATTACCTACCCAATAATTACCAGTTCGAAGACCTGTTCGAAAGTTTAAAAATCATGCGTAGTTATGGCGGGTGGACGAGCATTAACTATTTTGTTTTCCCCGGCATGACGGACAGTATTGAAGAATACGAAGCCCTAAGAAAGCTGATAAAAGAAACCGATCTCTGCATGATACAGTGGCGCAATTTTAATATTGATCCCGATTGGTATCTTGGTAAAATTGGCGTTACCGATACAGGCGAATGTATGGGAGTGAAGCAGATGATGGAGCTTATCCGTGAAGAATTCCCGCATTTAAAATTCGGATATTTCAATCCATCTATCGAAAGAATTAAAGGAAATTTCGAGGTTGATTTTGCACATTAAAAAAGGAAGCTTGTTTTCTTATATAAAGAACTTTATCTTTAATAAAACACTTCAACATGAAACCAATAATTGTCAAACTAAGAATAGCAGCTCTAGTCAGTTTCGTCTTATTTTTTATTTCCTCATTTGTAAAATCATCTAATCCGTTTTCATTGCAATTCAGCCAGGCACAATCAGTATTGCTGCTTATTACATTTGTGTTGTTTGCTTTTATTATTGTGCTGCAGATTTATAATTATTCGATTGGAAGAACTCGACATTCTGAGGCTGACAAAAGTTCTTTATCCTAAATTTTTAAAAAAATCCCATCCACATAATTCACCTTGTGAATTACCTTGAAGTTTATTTTACAATAGTTTTTTTGGAGCCCGGCCTTGGTAATTCTATTTGGCTTCATTGGCGTCGCACTCTTGTACAGTATATCTTTATTGAGCATTGAGCGAAGCCGAAATGTTACCAAGCGAATGATTTAAATTACAAACAGAATATTCATTTAGCTATATTGCATTTACGCAACTGGCCTGGTTCAGTTTTTTGTTGATTTTCAATGTAAAAGTGAATCAGGCCAGTTGCGGCAATACAAACGTTGAACTCCATTTCTTAAACTCTCTAATTACTTGAAGTTTCTAAAGGAAAAATAGTGAACAAATTACTTCTAATATTCGTAGCTTTTACTTTCGCTCAGACTAGTTTAGGGCAAGTCTCCAAATCATATCGCACTGAATCAGTTTCGTTTAAAGTAGGAGAAAAACTAGAATTATATTATCCCTTAGATAGCATCAAAAACATAACCCTAAACAACTGGAAAGGAAAACATGTATTATCCAAAATAAGCCAGAAGCAATTAATTGCTGAGTTAAAAAACTATAAATTCCTCGGACATTATGCTCATACAAAGCCAGGGCATCTTTGGTGCATGATTACTTTTTTAAATGGTTCTACTTTTTATTTTGACAGTAATAGCGAATCTGAAATTATTATATCAAATGTGAATATGGGGGCCAACACATTTATATCAAAGAAAAAGTTGAATTTTGAACACTATTAATCTCTCTGCCCCTGTTGGTCTTGCCCAGCCCAAACGAAGCCCCCTGCTCGCCGTTGTCTGGTGTTCGTGCCGCTGGCAAAGCAGCGTTGGCAATCACCAACAACCAGTAGGGTCCAGGCAAAAAAACACTCCCACTAAACATAACCTTCCAAATTCATCATTCTCCAATCCAAATCGGTCATAAAGGCACCCTAATCCATCATTTTCGCTCCCAAATCGGTCAGAATGGCACCCTGTTTCATCAGAAACCCATCCTGCTCCATCAAAATCAAATCCCGTCCGGTCAGTTTCAAATCCCGTTCGCTCAATGTCCCATTCCGTCCCATCAGTCCCACATCCCATTAAAGCAAAAAACCATTGCTATCCTTCCGGCAGCAATGGTCTTTCTTTCCCCGCTCATTTAAACAGGCGAAAATAGTGAGGTCTCTTTCTCCTCTCCCTTGGAGAGGGGTTAGGGGTGAGGTCGGTGAGGTCCTACAGCCGGGTAAACTTAATCCCCCTTATAAGTTTTGCCTCCGGCGAGCTAGCCCCAAACAACCCCTGAACATAATCTTTACAAGCAGCCGCAATATCAACAAGGCCGGTTTCTTCGGCATACAAAGCTTTGTCTCTAGTTATCCGGGCCATATCAACCGGCGCTAAAATAGTTCCAATATTATCATTCGCAGTCTTCATGGCACCAGCCAGTGTAGCAAGTGTACCCGTAGTAAGTTCCGCCTCATTCGGTGCATATTCCACATCACTTTTATAAAGGTCAACCAACTGTTTAAAAGCATCTGCCTTCTGCACATAACTTTGGTGGCTTGTACTCACATCATCAGGGTCAGGTGTTCCGTCAGGTAATTTGTCAACCTTCACGCCAAAACCTCTAAAGCGGTCAGCCAAACCTTTCGCATCCGCTTTTATTGGTTTGCTTGCTTTCGTACTTTCAAAATAATTCAAAGTGCGGGTTACTAATTTGTCCACAGGTTCAAATAATATTTGCCGGTCATTAATAGGGTTTTTCGCAGCCTGCATAGCAGCAGTTAAAGTTCCATGCGCAGTATCACCAGTTGTCCACAACGCAGTCATGTTCCCAATAATAAGGTCCTTGTTACTCGGGTTGTAAGGCGCACCAAATGCAGTGCACTTATCAATTTGCAATTTAAAATTGCTGATGTTTACCGAGTGGCCAGTTTCTGAATTTGATGCCATAACAATATGTTTTAAGGTTAATAATTTTGTTCATCCTAAAGATAACAATTTTTTCATACATCAAAACACAAGCCGCCTGCAAGGCAAATTTTTACTTCAACGTCTCTCGTTACTGGCGCAGATATGCAGCATGGCTTTTGTGCGTTGCGTATCTGTGCCAAATAACAATTTTGCCGCTTTCATACATCAAAACTTAAGCCGCCTGCAAGGCTATTTTTTATTTCAACGTTTCATCCAACCATTTATAAAACTCATGTTGCCAAACCAATGCGTCCTGTGCGGTAAGTACCCAATGGTTTTGGTCGGGCAGTAAAATGAATTTGCTTTTTATTCCTCTTAACTGTGCCGCCTGAAAAGCCTGCTGGCCCTGCTCTATAGGTACCCGGTAATCTTTACCGCCCTGGTAAATTAATATGGGCGTATTCCATTTATCTACAAAATTGCTGGGAGAGAATTGAGCATAAGATTTTTGTGCGGCTGCATTTTTCTTATCCCAGTAAGCACCGCCATAATCCCAATTTACGAACCACATTTCTTCGGTAGTGCCGTACATGCTTTTAAAATCAAAAATCCCATCGTGGCTAATGAAAGTTTTAAAACGGTTGTTGTGCATACCGGCTAACATAAAAACAGAATAACCTCCGTAACTGGCACCCACACAACCCAAACGGTTCTTATCAACAAATTTTTCTTTGCTCAATGCATCAATAGCACTCAGGTAATCTCTCATGGCCTGGCCGCCGTGGTCTTTACTAATATCCTCATTCCATTTGGTACCATGGCCCGGCATACCCCTGCGGTTTGGTGCAACAACAATATATCCATTGGCAGCCATCAACTGAAGATTCCAGCGGGTAGAATAAAACTGTGTTAATGCCGATTGTGGCCCGCCCTGGCAATATAAAAGCGTGGGGTATTTTTTTGTGGCATCAAAGTCAGGTGGATAAATAACCCATACCAGCATATCTTTTCCATCGGTTGTTTTTACAAAGCGTCTTTCTGTTTTGCTCATGCTGAGCGATGCGTATGTTTCATCATTAACATGTGTTAGCTGTGCCATGTTACCTGTTGCAATATCAACAGAGTAAATCTCGGCGGCGTGGTTCATATCGGTTCTGCTAACAATTAATGCATTGCCCGACTGGCCAATAATTCCGTTCACATCAAAATCTCCTTTGGTAATTTGTTTTACAAACGGTAACATTTTTGTAAGCCCGGGATAATTAACAGAAAACAATTGTAACGTGCCATTTATGGGAGCATAAAAAAACAGCTTGCGTCCATCATCACTCCAACGGTATCCTTCCACATGTATATCATCTCTTGACGCGGTGAGGTTCATTTTTGTAATTCCATTACTTACAATTAAGTCCTGCTTGTCAGATTCAAAACCTTCTCTTCTCATACTTAACCAGGCCATTTCTCCTTTGCTGTTAAAAGAAGGATTGATATCATAACCCATCATGCCTTCAGTTAAATTTCTTGTCTTCCCTGTTTCAATATTGTAAGCAAAAAGATCGGTATTGGTGCTGACAGCATAAGCAGTTCCGTATTTCTTTTTGGTACAATAAACCACTTCTTTACCATTTGGGTTCCACACATAATCTTCATCGCCACCAAAAGGTTTTTGCGGGCAATCATAAGGCTCGCCAGGCATTAAATCTTTTGCTTCGCCTGCTACTCCGTTTTGTAAAGGCGTTAACATCACATGATCAAAATTTCCATCTTCATACGTATCCCAATGGCGATAATTGAGGTTATCAAAAATATATACATTCGATTTTTGCAGGTCGGCATAGTTTTCTTTACCAGTGAGTTTTTTAACCATTACTTCAGCGTTGCTGATGATATATTTTCCATCAGGGGATATTTTTTCATTTGTAAGCATACTGTCTGCATTGCTTATCAGCATTGGGTTTCCGCCTGTAAGGGGCATTGCATACATTTTTCTGCTGCTTTTATTTTCTGCTGCATTTGGTGTACCAACAGAGTACAAAACATATTTGCCATCTTTGGAAATACCAAGACCCGAAACTCTTCCTAACTTCCACAAAAGTTCGGGTGTCATTTTATTTTGTGCTATCGCAGAAAAGGAGAGCAGCAACGCTGCAAAAAATATAATCGCTTTCATGTGTTTCTATTTATAACTTAAAATTTTTTATTCCCAATTCCCAATACCAAATTCCTAATTCTTAACTGCCTTTGGGTAATCAAATACCAGTTGACAAAATGTTTTTACACCAACAAATAATTGACTATCGTCAATCATAAAATCGGGAGTATGGTGAGGCGGTGCGTTTTTAGCATCGTTTCCCCGTGGCATACCGCCAATATAAAAAAAGAAAGCCGGTGCTTTGGTACCGTAAAAACTAAAATCTTCGGCACCGGTAACCCAGTCCATAGGCCGCACATTGTTTTTGCCGGCGGCTGTTTGTAAAGAGGGAATCATTTTTTCAACCAGTTCGGGGGTATTGTATGTTACTAAAGTTTTATTGTAAAAATTTACTTCGGCAGTTGCGTTGGATGCTTCAGCGATTTTTGTAGCAGTTAAGCGGATGCGGTCATGAATATCAACCTGCATTTTGCTATCCAGCGTTCGTATGGTTCCTTCCATATTTGCTTCTTCCGGAATAATATTAAATCGTACGCCGCTGTTTATTTTACCAACAGTAATTACGGCCGGGGCTTTGGTAAGGTCCATTTGACGGCTTACAATATTCTGCAGGCCTTCAATTATCTGTGCTGAAACCGAAATAGGATCAACCCCCAGCCAGGGCTGCGATCCATGCGATGATTTGCCTTTCACTTTTATGGTAAACAGATCTGCAGACGCCATAAACGAGCCTGATTTGTATTGAATATCCCCAGCCGGTATCCAACTTTCGATGTGCATACCAAAAACCACATCCACTTTGGGATTATCCATCACACCTTCTTTAACCATCAGGGAGGCACCCCCTTCTTCGCCTTCCGGCGCACCTTCTTCCGATGGCTGAAAAATAAATTTTACCGTACCCGCAATATCTTTTTTCATTGCAGATAAAACCTTTGCAGTTCCAATCAGCATGGCCACATGTGCATCATGGCCGCAGGCATGCATTACGGCAACTTTAGCATTCCCATACATGCTGCTGTCGGTTGATGCATAGGGAATGTTTACCCTTTCTTTTACCGGCAAGGCATCCATATCTGCACGTAGGGCAATTACGGGCCCCGGCTTGCCGCCTTTTAAAATGGCAACCACACCGGTTTTGGCAACCGCTGTTTTAATGTCCAGCCCGAGGTCTTTCAGTTGCTCAACAATGTATGCGGCTGTTTTAAATTCCCGGTTACCAAGCTCAGGATGCTGGTGTAAATACCTTCTCCATTGAACCAACTGGTTTTGTATGGCTTTTGATTGCATATCAATCAGGCTACTTTGTTGCTGGGCAAATAAATTATTGGAAATAAAGAAAAACGACAGGCATAACAGCAACGATATTTTTTTCATTAAAAATGTTTATTTTATTGTGCAGATTACCATTCATCAAATTTCGAATAAGATTGCCTGGCTATTATTTATCAATATTAATTTATTGTTCGTAATATTGCTAATAGTATTTTAATATAATAACAAAAATAAATTTCAACTAATTAAGAGCTTATAATGTAAACATTTACTTCTACATTTTTACTGGTAATGGATGTGTCACTTCTTTGTTATGCTTAGAAAATAATTCTTATACAAGCAGCTTATTTGCTCCTGTTTTTCTCTTACAGTTAAAATCCAAAGTATAAGTTTGATTAGCTTCTCTTTTATCATCATGAATTCTATTTTTTTAGTTATCACCCCAATTCAAATTATGTATTGTAAATTAAAAACAACTTCAGTTATGAGAAAAATTTTCCTCTTTATTGTTCCGTTGTTATTTTGTGTATTTAGCATAAATGCACAAAATATCAATGCCGGAGAGAATGCTGCATTCAATTTGGTTAGTGCAAGTAAAGCCAAGCTGGGACTGTCTGCAGAAGACCTTAGTAATGCGATGGTGTCAAGTACTTACATTGATAATGCTTCGGGCATTAGAATGGTTTACCTGACCCAGATATACCTGGGAGTTCCTGTTTTTAACCAGATGCTGGTACTGTCTTTCAGAGATGGTAAATTGCTTTCGCAAGCCGGTGCATTTAACCACAGCCTGCAAAAATTTGCTGTTGGCAAATCGGCTATGCCTGCAGTTACTGCGGCATCGGCTGTGCAATCAGCGATTTCAGACAGGGGCTTACATGCCTCTCAAATGGCAATTGCAATCAATACTAAAAACAACGGCCAAAAAGTTGAGTTTGGTAACCTGGGTATTTCCCGGGAAAATATTACTGCTCAGTTAATGTGGACTCCAATTGAAAATTCGAATGAGATCCGTCTATCATGGCATGTGTACATAATACCTAAAGCTACTTCGGATTACTGGATGGTACGGGTGGATGCTGAAAACAACAGCATATTGGGTTTGGATAATTACACCGACTATGACAATTGGGGTACTCCTGAATTAAATGGTTCAGTAAAATATCCTGCATTTGCTTACGGTAACATTCAAACAAATACAATAGACAAAAATATTTTTGATTTTACACAAGGCCCGTCAACAATTACTACTGCAACTTACAGGGTAATTCCTTTCCCGGCCGAAGCGCCAACTTTTCCAAATGGAGCCCATGCTTTAAGAACAGACCCATGGCTGGCTGCGGCAGGTAATGCTACCACTTTAAAATGGAATACCGGTGCAGGTGCTACAGATTATAACTACACACGTGGTAATAATGTTTGGGCTTACCAGGACAGGGCCAATACTAACTCAGGCTCTATTGCAGCATCTGCCAGTTCATCAACTGCGTTGCCTAGTCTAACTTTTGATTTTACACCGAATTACACCGTTGATCCAACACAAACAACGCCGGTGCCTAATCAGCAGTTTAATACAACCAACTTATTTTACTGGAATAATGTGATACATGATGTAATGTATATTTACGGCTTTACTGAAGCTACTTTCAACTTTCAGGATGATAACCTGGGAAGAGGTGGTGCAGGAAACGACCATGTAAATGCCGAAGCACAGGATGGCAGTGGTAGCAACAATGCTAACTTTTCAACACCTCCAGATGGCGGAAGTGGAAGAATGCAGATGTACCTGTGGACAGGCGGAACTCCCAACAGGGATGGTGATGTGGATAATGGTATCATTGTTCACGAATACGGTCATGGCATCAGTAACCGCTTTACCGGTGGTGGCTCTGGCGCATGTTTAGGAAATGCAGAGCAAATGGGAGAGGGATGGAGCGATTATTATGGCTTAATGTTTACCCAGGACTGGGCTACAGCTACATTGACTACGGGTTTTAATTCTCCAAGAGGTATTGGTACCTATGCACTATTTCAACCACCAACAGGTTTAGGTATCCGGTCGCAAAAATATTGCACCGACTTTACTGTAAATAACAAAGTTTACCTGGCAAATTTGCCTGCTGGCCCTCATCCACGTGGTGAAATATGGTGTGCTACCCTTTGGGATATGACCTGGAATATCATTAATCAGGTTGGTAGTATCAATCCAAACCTGTATAATTTTGCAGGTGGTGGTGGTAATGCCATTGCTTTAAAATTAGTAACCGAAGGATTGAAACTGCAGCAGTGTAGCCCTGGTTTTATCAGTGGCAGAAACGCTATTTTACAGGCCGATCAAAATCTTTACGGCGGTTTGTATAATTGCTCAATATGGGAAGCTTTCAGAAGAAGGGGTATGGGTGCATTTGCATCTGAAGGATCTACCGGAAGTGTAACTGATCAGATTCCTGACTTTACACCGCCTTTAACTTTAGGTGCAACTGTAAGTGCAACAACAATACCAGAAGGTTCTAACTTAAATTATAACAACAGTCTTGCTACATGTTCTGCTGTATCGGGTTATACATTAAGAGATACTTTACCTACCAACGTTACATATGTTAGTGGTGGTACTTATGATGCACCTAACCGTGTAGTAAGTTTTGCGGTAAACCAGCCAGCAGGTACAACCAACTATCCGTTTGTTGTTAATGTAAACAACGGTAGTTATTTTGCCCCGGTTACTTTATTTAATGAAACGGTTGCAACAGCAACTATACCGGCTGCATGGACAGTTACAACCCCTGTTGGAAACCCATGGACCGTGTCAACTACCGTAAGCAACAGTGCACCTAATTCATTCTATGCTCAGAACCTGCCTTCATCAGGAGATGAAAGACTATCAACAACAGCTTCTTTTGCAATACCACTTAATTCATATCCTGAATTAAGCTTCTGGCACAGATGGAATACCGAAGACGGATGGGATGGAGGGGTTGTGGAGATCAGCACAAATGGCGGAACCACCTGGAATGATGTAGGTGCTGCTAATTTTACGCTGAATGGTTACAATGCAGGTTTAGGTGCTGCACCTACCAATGCATTAAGCGGAAGAGCTGCTTTTACCGGTTTGCAAGGCACCTTCATCAATACAAAAGTAAATTTAGCTTCTTTTAATGGTCAGTCTGTAATGTTACGTTTCCGTTTTGGATCGGATGACAATACAACAGCACCAACATCACCAGAGGGCTGGTGGGTTGATGATATCACATTGAGTTACAAAGCTGCTGTTAACATGCGTTCAAGTTTATTCAATGCTGCAAATACAAGGGTTTCATTTAAAGATTTGATCACTGAGATTACCCAGGTATCCAACTGTAATCCAACTATTAACCAACAGCCCGTTGACGTTACTACCTGCGCAGGTTCTTCAGTGAGTTATACTTGCGTTGCTACGGCAACAGGGGGCGTAACATATCAATGGCAGATAAGTACTACCGGCATTGGCGGTGCATATACTAACCTTGCTAATGGAGCACCTTATTCAGGTGTAACATCAAGTACACTTGCAGTAAATCCTACTACAGTAGGTATGAATGGATATTACTACCGCTGCCTTGTTACCGGTACCTGTAACCCAACTGCAATAAGTAACCCGGCACAATTATCAGTGGCAGCAGGGTCAACACCTGGCACTGTGACACCTGCAAATACAAATGTTTGCGGAACAACAAACACCGGTACATTTACCGTAGCCGGTTACAATGGAAACGTTGTTCGCTGGGAATCTGCAACCAATCTTGCTGGCCCGTGGACTGCAATTGCAAATACAACCAATACATATACATTTAATAACGTAACGCAAACAACTTATTTTCGTGCGGTTACACAATTTGGTAGCTGTGCAACAGCTAATTCAAGTGCAGGTACTGTAACCTTTACGGCTGCATCTCCAATTGTAATTGTTGCAGACCCTGGTACAATTGTTTGTGCTGGTGACCCAACCAGGTTAACCGTTTACGAAGGCAATATTACCGGACCTACTACTATTCCATTGGGTGCACAAACCAGCACATTTGCTGGTAATGTAAGAGGGTATTATTTTACAGCGCCTGCCAACTTTACCATGACAGCTTTAAGGGTGCCAATAGATGCTTCTGCCGGTAACCAGAATATTGCTGTTGTAAGGTTTAACGCAGCTACCCCGCCACCTGCCTTCCCGGCAACTACCAATGCATTTACAACTTTGTTCTTAACCCAGAACAATGTAACCGCAGGTAACATACCTGTAAACATTGCAATAAATGCCGGTGATGTAATTGGTATTTTAGGAAACCGTGGTGCAGATGTGAATTCATACAGAATAAACCCAAATACTACCACTATCGGAACATTCAGCGTTCCATTAACAAGAATAGGAATGCAGTTTCCTTTAACAACTACAGCACCACAGCAATTATGGACAGAAGCGGCTTCTATATCAAGGGTATTCTTTGATTATACCATTGGTTCACTTGGGCCACAAACAACAGGTACCTTCTTATGGACACCCGCTGCGGGTTTAAGTTCTACAACTTCTAACCCGGTTGCGGCTTCTCCGATGACCACAACTACTTACACGGTTAGTGTTAATAATGGTGCTGGATGTATTCGCCAGGCAAATATTACCATTACCGTTAATGAGCGCCCGGCCGTTACAACGCAACCGGTTAGTGCAGCATCATGCAGCGGCAATACTGCAACTTTTACAGTTGCAGGTGTTGGTGCAGGATTAACATATCAATGGCAGGAAAATACCGCAGGTTGTACCGGCGGTACCTGGGTTAACTTAACCAATGGTGGTGCCTACGCCGGCGTAACTACTGCAACGCTTTCCATTAATCCTGCAAATGGATTAATGAATGGTTACGGATACCGTTGTGTATTAGGTGGCACTTGTGCACCGGTTAACAACGCCAATATTTCTAATTGTGCTACTTTAACTGTAAATCCTTTACCTGTTGTAACCATTACACCTGTAGGCCCCGTATGTGGTGGTGTTGCTGGTATCAGCGGTACACAATTAAGTACAGCTTCTGCTCCAGTTCCGGTTCCCGGTTCTGTGGTTGTAAATTCAGGAACAATCAATCTTGCAGTTCCGGATAATACAGCTAATGGAGTAAGTAATATTATAGCAATGGCTGGCGTTCCTGCCAATGCAACTATCACCAACGTGTCTGTTACATTAAATATGTCGCACACTTACCCTGGTGATATGATATACAATTTAAAAGCACCTAATGGCCAAATATTAAGTCTGTACAAATATGCTACAGGCCAGTTTACTGGCGCAGCTTCAGGTGTTCCAACATGGGGTTGGTATGGCGCAAAAGTAAGACAGACAGGTACTACAGCATGGAACTCAGTAAATGCTGCGCCATATATTTACAACAGCAGTACAGCGTGGAAGGCCGATGCCATTAACACGCCTGTTGCCGGTGCAACTATTCAAAACCCGGCAGGTTTTGTATCTGCTGCAACTGGTTTTGCCGATTTATATACCACACCGGCTTCAACAACGGGTAACTGGACCCTGGCTATGTGTGATGGTGGCCCTGGTGATGTAGGAACTTTATCTTCATGGACATTAACCATTGATTACACTACGCCAGGTACATCTGGTTCGCCGCTTACTTATACATGGTCTCCTGCTGCAGGATTGTATACAAATGCGCAGGCAACTATACCATATGTTGCAGGGGCACAAACACCAGTTGTTTTTGCAGCACCAACGGTAGCTACCTTGTACACAGCAACTGGTACAAACACCACAACCGGTTGTGTAGGTAGATCAACTGTATTGGTAAATTATACGCCTGATGCACCTTTGGTTACTCCTAACCCGGTAACTATGTGTTTGGGAGATGTACCTGTAAAACTGAAGGCTTCTTCAACAGGAACTCCGGCAATCTGGAGCCCGATCAGCGGATTATTCTCTAATGCTGGCGGTACTACGCCTTATCTTGGTACTCCTGTAGATTCAGTTTGGACAAAACCTGCAGTTGCAGGTGTGTACACATATACTGTAACTACACAAAGTTTAGGTCTTACGCCAACTGCGATACAAACCACGTTTACTAACAACAACCAGTTTTCGTTGGTTACTTCTAACTTTAAAAACAACAATGGTTTCCCGGTAACTATTACCGGCATTGAAAGTGTGGCATCGGCAAATGGAGCAAGTACTGCTACTTTGTATTATAAAATAACTCCGGTTAACGGAGCGCCCGGTGCTATTACAGTTGCAAATGCCTGGAACGTAGCAGGTACAGGTACCTATACTGCCATTGCAAATACCACTACAACCACACCGCAGCCTATGTTATCTGGTTTAAGCCTTACAATACCTGCGGGTGCTACTTATGGTTTTGCTTTTGAATCAAGGTTAACTGCCGGTGCAGGTAACCTCAGGTACAGCACGGTTGCTGCAGGTACTTATATTAATTCTCAAGGCAATTGCGATTTGATTTCAGGATCAAATGTTAGTTATGCCGGTGATTTTGCACCTGCTGCACCTACATTTACACCAAGGGCCTTTATAGGAAGAGTACTTTTTGGTGGAAATCTTGCACCTTGCGTTTCTGCACCAAGAACCGTTACTGTAACAGTTAATCAGCCAATAACACTTGATGTAACCCAGCCGGTTAACCAAACCATTTGTACCGATAAGGTTGCAACATTCTCTGTTGCTGTTACTGCGGGTACGGGCCCTTTCAGTTATCAGTGGCAGGTAAGTATGAATAATGGTAATACCTGGACAAATATCACCAATGGCGGTGTGTATAGCGGTGCTACTACAGCAACCCTTACCATTACAGCGCCACCGGTTACTATGAACGGATATCAATACCGTGCTATTATAAACGGTGCTGCACCTTGTGCTGCTCAAACTTCAAGAGCTGCTATTTTAACTGTTAATCCATTACCGGTTATTACGATTAGTGCGGCACCATACACAAGTTTGTATCCTGGTTTAACAACTACGCTTACCGCAATCGTAACACCTAATGCTGCCGCTACTTATAGCTGGATGCGTGATGGGGTAGTATTAACTGCTTCATCAGCAGGTATAGTAAGCGGCATTGGCACCAGCATGTTAAAAGTTGATGTTGATGGGCAGGGAGTTTATTCTTTATCGGTTAACGATGTTAACGGATGTAATGGTACATCTAACAGCATTACCATTAAAGATTCTGCCAGCAGCAAGTGCTTCATTTATCCTAATCCTAGTTCTGGTAAATTCCAGGTAAGGTACTACAGCGTTTCAGGTAACAATAATCTGCCAAGAGGTATCATTGTTTACGATGCTAAGGGCGACAGGGTTTATTCTCAGAACTACAGTGTTGGAAGGCCTTACGACCGTATGGATGTTGATATGAGAGCATTTGGAAAAGGATTGTACTGGGTTGAAGTTGTTGACAGAAATAGCAACAGGTTAACCATGTGCAGAGTGGTGATTCAATAATTAATAAGGAATCGATTATAGAAAAGTCCCCCGAAATTTTTTCGGGGGATTTTTTTGTTCCTGAATTGGGTATCAAAAATATAGTTGAAAGCACAAGTGCTTTTTATATCTGGCTTGGTTATGGTTTTTCTTATTTCACAGATAAAGTCACTATGTGCTTAAAGGGTATTAAATTATCTATTTGTGTTTCTGAGAAAAAAAAATTAGATTACAATAAACTCTTAAGGATGCATTTTTATCTCCTCACTTAAAACCGGCTTAAATGAGAAAATTATTACTCTTAACAATTACTGCTTTTTTTCTTTTTTCATTTTTAACTGCCAATGGCCAGGCAACAACTATACCCGGAATAGTTGCAACAAATCCTGCCGTAACCATTAACCAGTCTGCAACTCAGCCAGATCCTACAAACCTTTCGCCCATTTATTTCACCGCGGTATTCAATTAGCCTGTTACTGGCTTTACTACAGGAGATGTTGTTATATCAGGCACAGCAGGCGCTCTTGTAGCTGTAATTACCGGGGGTCCAACCCTCTTTTATGTAGGGGTATCTGGTATGCCATCTTGCGGAACAGTAACAGTTAATATTCCTGCAGGTGTCTGTACCAATGCCCTTTTGGAGCCTAACCTGGCATCTACCAGTTTGGATAATACGGTTACTTATTCACCACTATTAGCAAATCCAAATGTTACCATTAACCAGGCGGCCGCACAACCTGATCCTACTTCTGCATCGCCCATT
>JBBRCM010000060.1:0-19104 GCA_038204855.1 Chitinophagales bacterium | reverse complement strand
GGGTTACTGTGCAAAACCTCACCTCCGTTTTCTGTAACGAGGTCGGCGTATTTTTTCTGAGCGGCTTTAAACTCCTCTTCAGAAAGCACAGGGGTAAAAATCACCATCAATTCGTAGTTGTTCATTTCCCTGATTGATTTTGTTTTAAAAAATGTTGTTAATCCGTTTTTTCTTAACGGGCAGCAAAGGTAGGGGTTTTAATGGATAATTGAGTAAAGAATAATGGATCATTTGGAGCTTTTTCAATACCAGCTTAGGTACTGAGCGAAGCCGAAGTACCATGGCATCATCGTGCAGACTGTACTGAGCTTAGTCGAAGTATCACAATCCTTTCACCAGCGTTCCAACTATTGAGCTTTACCTATGTAGTAGGTTACCCGTTTATTATCAACGCTTTAGGTTGTCATTTCCTATTAATCCGGTAAACGGGGTACCTGTTATGCCCCGGCTCGTAATAAGGTGAATTTTTATAAATAAAGTCAAGTTGTGCCGAGCTGTTGATTGCAAATTTTTCATCGGTCTTTTTCTTTTCTTCCAGCTTAGCCTTTAAAGTGGGATTATTTTTTAAAACTTGAGCCGCCAGGTCATCCCAGCGGTAATCGCTGTAACCTTCTTTTTGTTGCAATATGGCATCAAAGAAATTCCAGGCAAAAAAACTGTCGTCGTCGGTTGGTTCCAGCATTTCTACCAGGTATCTGTTGGCGGGTTGGTTCAGGTAAATGATATAATCGCCCTTTAAAAATCTTATTTTTTGGTTTAGGGATGTAAGCTTTACTGCTGAATTTTTGTGATGCTTTTCATAAGGTTTTGCTAAGGATTTATAATCATCAATATGGTAAGCTTCTACATCAATCATTGTATCATTTTTAAATTGCTGCACCTGTATATTGTTCAGTTTAAGCAAATCAATTACTCCGTACCATCCCTGCGGAATTACATAAGCAGCGGGTACATCAATAAAACCCGAGGCATTAAATACATTGAAAAACTTTACCTGTTTTGTAAATGGTTTGCTGCGGTCGTAATACATGCGGTTAAGCCCGGTAGCATCGCTTGGTTTAAAACCCTGTTCGTATCCTTTAAAGGTTATGAAAGAAAATTTAGTCGTGTCAACTGCCCATTTAAACGGGAAAGACTTTTCTTTAACCACATCGGCTCTTGCTTTTTTGCGTTGTGCAATTAATTCAGTTGCATTGATGGATGCTTTTTCAATTACAGTCAGCGAAAGGGCATAGGTAGAAAGTACCCTGTCTTTAAACGTTTTCAGCATATGTGTTTCGGGTACAAAACCGATGGTTTGAAATAATGCAGCATAGCCAGACGAATATCTTGGTGGATCGTAAAACATTTCCATGCCTTTATCTGGTGTTTCGGTTTCAAAATTTACATACGGCACCATATCCCATTTTTTTTCTGTCATGCCTTTGTATAATTGAGGCTCAAAATTATTTTTCAACCATCCTCCCAAACGGGCTCCCAGTTTATCATACTGGGTTGTAAGCAATGTCATGGTATGCTGATAATCGGCACCATCGCTAACGTGATTGTCAATTAAAATATCTGGGTCGAGCAAATGAAATATTTGTGCAAATGCTTTTGCTTCTTTACTGTCGTTTTTTGTAAAATCACGGTTAAGGTCCAGGTTTTGCGCATTGCCTCTAAAGCCATACTCAACAGGTCCGTTTTGGTTTGCTCTTGAATAAGAATTGCGGTTCAAACAGCCGCCGATATTATATACTGGTATAATAGCCACGGCAACATTATCGGGCAGTTTAATTTTATTGTTTACTATATCTCTCACCAGCATCATGCTGGCGTCAATACCATCAGGTTCGCCGGGGTGAATGCCATTATTAATAAGAATCACCGCTTTGTTTTGCCTATGCCATTGCGCTGCATCAAACTTACCATCGTTACTAACCAAAACCAAGTGCAAAGGATAACCGGCATCACTCATGCCCATCTCTTTTACCAATACTTTGGCGGATATTTTATCTAATTTTTTATACCAATCAACGGCTTCAAAATAAGTGGCACTTTCCAGGCCGTTTGTTTTTTCAAAACGGGATTGCTGCGCATTGGCAGTTTTAACAGCGAAAAATATTGAAAACGTTACAAGTAGTTTTCTCATTGAAATTATTTTTTGTGAAGCTACACTCATTTTTAATTTGTACATAACCATTTAAATAAAACTGATCGGCTTATGTTTGACTTCATCAAAAAAGCCAGTTTGCAAAACCTTGTTTATCTTTCCATAAAATTTAAAGCATGAGACCGATTCAGGAAGGAGCTGGGCATTTTACAAAAACATAAATAGAAAATGGGTACAAGAAAAATAAATATTTCAGCAGAACAGCAACGGTTAAATATTAATGCGCAAAAGAAAGTCCCGCTCGAAATATGGGGACCTTACCTAAGCGAAAGGCAATGGGGAACTGTACGGGAAGATTACAGTGCAGGCGGCGATGCATGGAATTATTTTAGTCATACCCAGGCCAGGAGCCGGGTGTATCGATGGGGCGAAGATGGTATTGCGGGCATTAGCGACATGCACCAGAATTTGTGTTTTGCCATTACTATGTGGAACGGAAAAGATCTGATTTTAAAAGAACGGTTGTTTGGGTTAACCAATTCAGAAGGTAATCATGGTGAAGATGTAAAAGAGTTGTATTACTACTTAGATAATACACCCACGCACAGCTACATGAAATATTTATACAAGTATCCACAGGCTGCTTTTCCATATGAGCAACTGGTTTCTGTAAATAGTAACCGTACCAAAGCAGAGCGTGAGTTTGAATTATTGGATACCGGTATTTTTAATGATAATAAATATTTTGATGTAGAGGTCGTGTACGCAAAAAATAGCAGCGACGATATTTGCATCAACATAAATATTACCAACCGTGGAGCCGAAAGCGCTGAGGTGTTTTTATTGCCTACCCTGTGGTTTAGAAACAGGTGGTTATTTGGCGATATCCTGCAAAAACCGGTTTTGGAAATACAACATCCACTGCCGGATGCTGCGGTTGTAAAAGCTGCGCATGAAAAACTGGGTACCTATTATCTTTATTATGCTGCTGCCGAAACCCTCATGACCGAAAATGAGACCAACACCGAAAAGATATTTGGTACCACCAATACATCAGTTTTTTTAAAAGACTCATTTCATGATGCATTGTCTGGTAATGACCCGGAGTTGCTTCAACAGTTAAAAAATAAAACATCGGGTACAAAATTTTCGCCTTTATACCGGTTAGCAATTCCGGCACTGCAATCGCAACTCATTACACTAAGGATATGTAAAGATGAACTGCAACATCCCTTTGACGAATATTTTGAAAGCGTTTTCAGCGATAGGAAAAAAGAAGCAGATGAATTTTATAAAAATCTGTTGCCTGCAAATATTTCTACAGATTTAGCTGCAATTCACCGCCAGGCTTTTGCAGGGTTATTGTGGAGCAAACAGTTTTATCAGTATGATGTAGAACGCTGGCTGGAAGGCGATGTGCATAATATAAATCCACCTGAGGAAAGATATCTCGGCAGAAATTCAAACTGGGCTCATTTAAAAATTGCAGATGTTTTATCCATGCCAGATAAATGGGAGTATCCTTGGTTTGCAGCCTGGGATCTTTGTTTTCACTGTATACCCATGGCCATGGTAGATCCGGAATTTGCAAAAAATCAATTGATTTTATTATGCAGAGAATGGTACATGAATCCGCAAGGACAAATACCTGCTTTTGAATATAACTTCAGCGATGTAAATCCGCCGATAGAAGCCTGGGCGGCGATGCAGGTTTACCATATTGAACAAAAGATACATGGCAGATCGGATATTTATTTTTTAAAACGCATTTTTCAAAAGTTGCTGCTAAACTTTACCTGGTGGGCTAACCGGGAAGATGCTCAATCAAACAATGTTTTTTCGGGGGGCTTTCTGGGACTGGATAATATTGGTGTTATAGACCGGAATAGTTTGCCGGCGGGCAGTTCGCTGGAGCAAGTGGATGCAACTGCCTGGATGGGCATGTATGCATTGAACATGATGGAGATGGCAATGGAAATTGCCCAGACTGATAATAGTTTTGAAGATGTGGTTACTAAATTTTACGAACAGTTTATTTTGATAACCGAATCGTTAAATGAAAAATTATGGAATAAGGATGATGATTTTTTTTATGACCATTTGCACCTGCCCGATGGAAGCAGCGTTGCTTTAAAAGTGCGGTCTGTTGTGGGCCTCAGCGTACTTTTTGATTCGGCCATTATTAAAAATGACTTATTGCAAAAGCTGCCCGATTTTAAAAAGCGCCTGCAATACGTAAAAGACTACAGCATTAAGCATGAGAAAGGTTCCCTTTGTGAGCAGGTGGCAGCAAATGGCGACATGCTAGTTTCATTAATAGACAAAGAAAGGCTGATGCACATACTTGCGATCATGTTTGACGAAAAAGAATTTTTATCACCGGCAGGTATCAGGGCATTGTCAAAATTTCATGAGCAACATCCTTTTCAGATTCAACTCGATCAAACCCTTCACTCTATCAGTTACCTGCCGGCAGAAAGTGACAACAGTATGTTTGGTGGCAATAGTAACTGGCGTGGCCCGGTGTGGATGCCTTTAAATTATTTATTCGTTCATTCGCTTTACCAGTTTTATGCTTTTTATGGCGATTCTTTAAAAATGCCGTTTCCAACTGGTGCTGATAATTTATTAAACCTGAAAGAAATTGCAGATGCTTTGGGAGGAAAAATTATTTCTCCTTTCCGGATAAATAAAATGGGAAACAGACCGGTGCATGGCAATGCCAATTGGTTTTATGGGCTGCCGGAAAATAAAGACCTGATATTATTTTACGAATATTTTCATGGCGATAATGCAAGCGGGCTTGGTGCTTCTCATCAAACCGGCTGGAGCAGCCTGGTGACAGAACTCATCAGTAATCACCTGCCGTAGCCACTATTTTATAATCACAAAAGATTCATTAATAATTTCATGGTGATTGCTGATCTTAATAAAATACCTGCCTGCTGGTAAATGACCTACAGTCAGGTCAATATTTTTTAATTCGCCTGCAACCTGCTGCTGCATTACAATCCTGCCGGATATATCTGCAATAAACAATTGACTGGCTTCTGATAAAGCCTGCTGTAGTTTTACAACTAATTTTTCTTTTGTGGGGTTGGGATAAACCTGCGCATTTGAAAAATTATTGGCAATACGCACCGAGACAATTTTACTGTTGCTGAATTTCCCGTCAATGTCAATCATTTTTAAACGATAGAAAATGGTATTAGCTTTGGGTAAATTATTATCTGTAAAAGAATAATTGGCTAAATTTCTGCCGGCCACTTCACCAATTTTGTAAAAATTAATTCCATCAATGCTTCTTTCAATTTCATATTTTTTAAAACTGGTTTCGTAAGTGGCATACCATTTTAGTAAAACCGATTCACTGTTTTTCTGTGCAGTAAAATCTGTAACTGTAACCGGTAACACACCAGTGCATTGCCAAACTGCCAGCACGTATTCCGGGTGATCAATGTAAGGGTTTCGGTTGCTCTGTTGAGAAAAAACAAGGTTATTTCTATTGATTTCCTTGGCATCTACCGGGTCCAGATTATTCCAGGCGTACATCATTTTTAAATATGATAATTGAAAAGATGGGTAAAGACCGCCATTTGTTGTACCATCTGCAACAATTGAAATACTGGTAGCACCGTTTAAAGAAACCCAATTGGATAATTCGTTTTGATATCTTGTTAAAATATAAAAATAGCCACGGGCCAAATCTCCTTTTACAGCATTGCTTGGTTCAAATGCAGACGCAGCCGTAACTCCCGGATAATTTGATGGCCCTATTTTATCTAATACCGGGTTTGGCGGTATTGGATAACCCGGAAAAGCGCCTGCTGTTGGAAACTGATAAGTAGGTGCACCTGTTGTTGAATAAGGAATATTACCACGGTTGCCGTTTATTTTTGAATCGGTTGCACGTACTACAAAAAGATCGGCTTCGGTTGGTTGCTGGTAAGATGAACCCGATAACTTAAACCAGCTCCTGGGAAAAGTATGTTCTTTATTCCAGCAAACACCTTCTGTACCGCCGGTGGTGCCGCCACAAAAACCACCACTGGGGTTTTGTGATGAATTAAATTCAAAAGGCTCGGGCCCTGCATTATTGTTTGAGTAAACATCCCAGATGATTGACCGTAGAGCATCATCACTGCTAATGGTATCAACAACGGGCATTTCTATATTATCAATTGTTGAATAGTTTAGTGCGATTTGGCCTGTTGTAATAATGTTTCGCAAAGCAGTTTTTAAATTACCACAGGATAATCCTGCCGCAGCATCGTAATAACCGGCCGGTATGCCGCTATTCGTAGTTGTTGCAGATCCATCAAGACTTGTTGTATTATAAAAAGGTTCTCCGGCACAAGTTCCATTGGCAGCAAAAACAAAAATATAGTATGTTGTAATGCTGTTTAATCCTGTTATTATAAATGAAGTGGTGCTGCCGTAACTCACTACCTTATCCTGCCCAATTACCTGGCCTGCTGTGTAGGTTGTGCCATTTATTGGTGTAAATCCCAAACTGCTGTTGAGGCTGTAAACCACCAGGTAGCGGTTGGCCGTAGGTTCTGCAGTAAAGCTTCCGGATATGCTGGTGGGTGCTGGCGTTAACGTTAAACCGGTTGGTGGCGCAGCCGGTGTAGTGCAGGCCGGCAGCGATAAAGTGGTAACAGAATTTGTAAGCACATTAGCAGTTAAATAATTTGGTGCACCCGTGCAGGAAATACTATTGTAGGCAAAAACAAAATAATAGTAGAGAGTATTTGAACTTAGGCCATTATCTGTAAACGAGGTAGTTGCTCCTGATGTAACAATAGTACCATTTCCTAATGTTTGGCCGGCTGTGTAAGTTGTTCCATCAGCAGGGTTTTGGGTTAAGGTAGATGATAAACTTCTTACAATTAAATATCCATCAACTGCCGGTACAGCGGCTGTAAAATTTCCTGAAACTGAATTTATAGTTGGCGTTAAATTTAAACCGGTTGCCTGGTTGGTTGGTTCTGTGCAGGGAGTTCCTCCAAAAGAGGTCCAGTTTACATCATCAATTCCAATTCGAAGAGTGGCAGTTATTTGCCTTATTTCCAGGTTAAAAGAGCCACTCACATTTATATTGGTAAATGTAGCAGTTGCCTGGGTTGTAGTCGGATTGGCTGTGCCAATCAACACGCCATTTATATAAACCTGAAGTACAGGATTACTACCGGTAAAAAACTGTTTGTGGTTAAAACTAAGGTTTGTAATACCGTTTGGGATGGCGTTGCAGAAAACAGAACCATTTCGTATCGTTATTGCCCTTCCGGTCATAACTTGGTCAGTACGGGAATCAGTGGCAGACCAGGGTAAAGCATTATCGCCAGTCCAGTTATTGGTGGTATAGGTTCCTGAATTTGCCGGAATATTAGTAAATGTTTCGGTACCCTGTGCAAGTACTGCAATACTGAAAAAATTGATCAGCAGCGTAAAAATGTATGTCTTAATCATATAAAATTTAGCAAAATCGAAGGGATGAAGTTACATTTTTTTAAGCGTAAAAGTTGATTAATTAACAACAAAAAGCCCGTCAATATTGTAATTGACGGGCTTTCAATATTATCAAAAGGTGAAAGTATTACTTTGCCTGGGCATTAACTCTTTTAGCCAGCTTGCTTTTTAAGTTAGCAGCCTTGTTTTTATGGATGGTACCACGCTTTGCTAATTTATCGATCATAGAAGCAACTTTAGGAAAAGCTTCTGTTGCAGACGCTTTTTCACTTGCCTTTAAATCACGTATCGCATTACGGGTTGTTTTACCATAATAACGGTTACGTTCGTTGCGCTTTGCACTTTGTCTTACATCTTTTTTGGTTGCTGCATGATTTGCCATGAAAATCTATTTTTTGGGCTGCAAAGATAGGGGAATGAATGGATAATTTAATAATGCTTAACTAATAATTTTTAATTGCAGCATCTATTTACTTAATTTGAACTTAAAACCGCTGTATGAACAGGTACATTTTACTCTTTTTACACGTAATGTCGCTTATTTTACTTGGCCTCGGCTGGGTTAAAGATATTCTGCACATCGATATTTCGGTTCATTATATTGTAGATTTTAACCTCTTCAGCGAAAAAAGAAGTGTACTTGGCATGCTTAAGAAGCTATGGGAAGATGGAAATTACTGGCCCTGGTTGCTTATTTTCCTTTTTGGTATCATTGTTCCGCTGGTAAAATCGGGTATTATTTTTTACCTGTTGCTGGGTAAAAACCCGGATATGAAATGGCAACGTTTTGTAAGTGCCATCAGTAAATGGGCCATGGCCGATGTGTTTACCATCAGTATTTTTGTGGCTTTTTTGGGTGCCAACGCCATGGAAAGCACTAAAGCATTTTTACAGCCTGGGTTTTATTATTTTTCGGGATATGTTATTTTAAGTGGAATTGTTGCCATGTTTTGCGGAAAAATGCTTTCAAATTCCATAGCAAATAATGCTTAATTAACCGATATTTGCAGCCATTTTCCAGCTCATTTTTTTGATGTTGTATACAACTCCCGAATAAATTCGGGATGCCGATTTAACACCGGCAAGTGCATGACGCCAATAAAAGGGAATAGCAATTCTGAAGCTGGGTACAAAAAATGCTACTTTTTTATGAAGGATTTTCAATACATCACCGGTTCTCATCCGTCTTATATAGAGGGTTTGTACAATGATTTTGTAAAAGACCCAAACAGTGTGGATGCTGATATGCGTAAATTTTTTGAGGGCTTTGATTTTGCTGTAAGTAATACTGCTGGTAACAGCAATATTGCACCTGCTGGTGGCTCTGCTGTTTCTGTAGGTAATCTTGATAAAGAATTTGGCGTTTTTCGCCTCATACGTGCATATCGCAAAAAAGGCCATTTAGTTGCCAAAACAAATCCCATACGGGAGCGTAAAGACCGGCACGCCAGGCTTGAGCTTTCAGATTTTGGCTTATCGGATGTCGATCTGAACACAACATTTTCAGCCGCAAAATTTGTGGGGATGGAAAACGCCTCGCTGCAAAGCATCATTACACATTTACAAAAATGCTACACAAGCCATACAGGTGTGCAGGTTGGATACATAAACGACCAGATAAAATTAGATTGGCTTACCAATGCTATTGAAAAAACAATGCTGGAACCGGTGCCGCTGCAACAAAAGAAAAGAATATTGCAAAAGCTGAATGAAGGTGTGATGTTTGAAAAATTTTTGCACACAAAATATATTGGCCAAAAACGGTTTTCGCTGGAAGGAGGCGAAACGGCCATAGCTGCTCTGGATGCTATTATTAACACAGCTGCAAATAATAATGTAGAAGAAGTTGTGATAGGGATGGCACATCGCGGCAGGTTGAATGTGCTGGCAAATATTATGGGCAAAACCTACCAACAGATATTTAGTGAGTTTGAAGGAACCAGCGTGCCAGATACCACCATGGGCAGCGGTGATGTTAAATATCACCTGGGTTTTGGTAGTGATGTGGAAACGGCCGATGGCAAAAAAGTGCATTTAAAATTAATGCCCAACCCATCACACCTGGAGGCTGTTGACCCGCTGGTGATTGGTTTTGCAAGAAGCAAGGCCGATATTTTATACAACTGCGATTATGATAAAATTCTTCCCATACTTATACATGGCGATGCCTCTGTTGCAGGCCAGGGAATAGTTTACGAGGTTTTGCAAATGAGCGGACTGGAAGGTTATTATACCGGCGGAACCATTCACTTTGTAATTAATAATCAAATTGGATTTACAACCGATTTTGATGATGCCCGAAGCTCCGATTATTGTACTTCTATTGCGGCCATGGTACATGCGCCGGTTTTTCATATTAATGGTGATGATGCGGAAGCGGTTGTAAAAGCCTGCGAAATTGCCATGCTTTACCGCCAGG
The DNA here is from genome assembly GCA_038204855.1 of Chitinophagales bacterium. Taxonomy (GTDB): domain Bacteria; phylum Bacteroidota; class Bacteroidia; order Chitinophagales; family Chitinophagaceae; genus Ferruginibacter. The sequence continues at coordinate 9,121 of JBBRCM010000060.1, read as the reverse complement.
AATTTAACAGCGATATTTTTATTGACATGGTTTGCTATCGCAAACATGGGCATAACGAAGGCGATGAGCCAAAGTTTACGCAGCCGCAGTTGTATGCATTGATTGACAAGCATCCTAATCCCAGAGAAGTTTATACACAATATTTAATAGAGAACGGCGAGCCAGAAGCAAAAGATCTGGCAAAGGAAATGGAACAGAAATTTTTAGCTGATCTGCAGGAACGTTTGGATGAGGTAAAACAACATCCCTTGCCTTACAGTTACCAACCACCCGAATTGGTTTGGAAAAGTTTACGCAGGGCAACTGCCGCAGATTTTGATGCTTCGCCGGTTACAGCAATAGGCAATGATGCATTTACATTGTTGTTTGAAAGGCTGATGAAATGGCCGGCGGATTTTAAGCCGCTGCGTAAAGTTGAAAAATTGATCAGCGATAAATTAAAATTATTCAGCGATGAAAATAAAGTTGACTGGGCAACAGCCGAACTGATGGCCTATGGAAGTTTACTGGTTGATGGAAAAGACGTACGCATGAGCGGGCAGGATGTAAAGCGTGGCACATTCAGCCATCGCCACGCTGCTTTGTATGATGAAGTTAGCAATGATGAATACAACAGGCTGAATCATTTTACTGAAACACAATCACCTTTTAGAATTTACAATTCTTTGCTGAGCGAATATGCAGTGCTTGGTTTTGAATATGGTTACGCTATGGCCAACCCCAATGCATTGGTAATTTGGGAAGCGCAGTTTGGCGATTTTTGCAATGGTGCTCAAACAATTATTGATCAGTTTATTGCTGCTGCCGAAACCAAATGGCAGCGTATGAATGGTGTGACGTTGTTATTGCCACATGGCTACGAAGGCCAGGGGCCGGAGCACAGTAGTGCAAGAATGGAGCGCTTTTTACAAATGTGTGCGGAGTTGAATTTTGTAGTATCTAATGTTACCACGGCTGCAAACTTCTTTCACTTGTTACGCAGGCAGGTTGCATGGCCTTTCAGAAAACCACTGGTGAATTTTTCGCCAAAAGCTAACTTGCGCCATCCCGGAAGTTATAGCGGCAAAAATGAATTTACAAGCGGTGGATTCAAGGAAGTTATAGATGATGCAACCATCACTGATGTTGCCGAAGTAAAAAAAGTTTTGTGCTGCAGCGGTAAAATATATTTCGACCTGGCCGAGCGTCAGCAAAAAGAGAACAGGAAAGATGTTGCCATTGTAAGGCTTGAACAAATTCATCCTTTGCCTCAAAAGCAATTAGATGAATTGTATAAAAAATACAGCAAAGCAATCTGGTATTGGGTACAGGAAGAACCACTCAATATGGGTGCCGCCACTTTCTTAAGAATGAATCTGAAGAATATCAATTTTTATATCATCAGCCGCCAGCCAAGCGCAGCAACAGCAACGGGTTATGGTAAGGTGCATGCAAAAGAGCAAACACAAATTATAGATACCGCATTCAGTATTTGATAAAACGAATTTTAAATCACGAATTACACGAATTGCAAAATAAACTCTTCTTTTAATTCGTGTAATTCGTGCCTTAAAATTCGTGCAATAAAAAAATAAAAAAAGTATGTTCAATTCATTAAGTGAAAAATTGGAATCAGCCTTTAAGAATATAAAAGGCCAGGCCCGTATCAGCGAACTCAATATCGCCAATACAGTAAAAGATATCCGCCGTGCTTTAGTAGATGCCGATGTGAATTATAAGATTGCCAAAGAATTTACCGATAGGGTTAAGGAAAAAGCGATGGGCGAAAAAGTATTGCTTGCAGTTAATCCCGGCCAGCAAATGATAAAAATTGTGCAGGATGAACTGACTGAGTTGATGGGCGGAACTGAAACTGAATTTAATATCAGTGGCAGCCCGGCAATTATATTAGTAGCCGGTTTACAGGGTAGTGGTAAAACAACTTTCAGTGGCAAGCTTGCCAATTACCTTAAAACAAAAAAAGGTAAATCGCCTTTGCTGGTAGCAGCGGATATTTACAGGCCTGCGGCGATTGATCAACTGGAAGTTTTAGGTGGCCAGATAGATGTACCGGTTTACAGCGAAAGAGAAAATAAAGATGCGATTTCTATTGTGCAGGGTGCCATTAAAGAAGCCCGTGCAAAAAATAAAAATGTTATCATTATTGATACCGCCGGTCGTTTGGCGGTTGATGAAGTGATGATGAATGAGGTTGCAGGTATAAAAGCAGCCATCAATCCGCAGGAAATTTTATTTGTGGTTGATAGTATGACCGGTCAGGATGCAGTTAATACAGCCGCTGCATTTAACGAGCGCCTTGATTTTACGGGCGTGGTACTTACCAAATTAGATGGCGATACAAGAGGTGGTGCGGCTTTATCAATTAAATACACGGTAAACAAACCCATTAAGTTTGCGAGCAGTGGCGAAAAAATGGATACGCTTGATGTGTTTTATCCCGACAGGATGGCGCAGCGTATTTTGGGTATGGGTGATATTGTGAGTTTGGTTGAAAAAGCACAGGAGCAGTTTGACGAAAAGGAAGCGGCAAGGCTTGAGAAAAAGATCCGTAAAAATCAATTTGATTTTGAAGATTTTAAAACGCAGTTGGAGCAGATAAAAAAGATGGGGAATATTAAAGATCTGATGGGCATGATACCGGGTGTTGGAAAGCAGATAAAAGATGTGGATATAAATGACGACTCATTGAAAGGAATAGAAGCGCTGATAAACTCCATGACCTTGCAGGAGCGCCGCAACCCCGATTTGATTAACCCCGGCCGCAAAGCCAGGATAGCCAAAGGTGCCGGAAAAGATATAGCCGAACTCAATGCTTTTTTAAAGCAGTTTGAGCAGATGAAAGGCATGATGAAGATGATGAACAAAATGCCCAAAGGGATGATGCCGGGAATGGGAAGGAGATAAATAAGGTTACATTTTATTGGAAGCCCTGGACTTTTTGTTTTGGGGCTTTTTATTTGCAGTTAATGCTGCCTTTTTTGTGTGGCGTAACAAAAACTACATTAATTTTTGTTTCTGCTTTTAATTATCAACTTATTAAATTAAATTAGAGTGTTAAACGGTTAACCCCTCAAAGAAAGTGGTCTGCTGTTAATTTATTTCTTCTCAATTATCCAATAAAACCAACTGTTCAGGTTCAAAAAATTCCAGCTTATATTCAGGTGCCAAAGCATCTGCATGTTTTTTTATTATTAACTGTATGCCTGTAAATTTTTATTATGAAAAAAATTGTTGTGCGGGGTTTTAAGAATGACAAATTTTCTCCCGAAGAAATTCAAACAGCCAAAGAAAGTAAACTGGAACTAAAGGCGTCCTACCAGTTGAGTACTTCCAGGGCCGCTGCAGAAACCCATCAGATAGAAGTTGAGAAGGGTGATGTATTGGAATTTATTTTTGATGATAACACAACCTGGGTGGGTGGCCCGGAGATCATTCACGACCTGTTTCCGGAAACAGCTAATCAAAAACGTGCCGTTGGCGACAGTTTTGAAATACCGATGTATTTAAAAACAGATGAGGCCAACCGCAGCCTGCTGGGCGATATTGCCCTGAAGGCATTGAATGTGTTTGCCAAAAAAGCGGTTTCGCAAAAGGTTATTGAAATTGCTGCCCGGCTCGAAAAGAAAGCCCTTGAAAATATGATTGGTGTGTATGCGATAAATGCCGATTTTAAATTGAGTAAGGCCGCTGTTAAAAATGATGATAAACCTTACCTGCTTTTTTTACATGGCACCAATTCATCTACCATCGGTTCTTTTGGCGAAATAAAAGGCTCGGAGCTTTGGAAGAATATGCAAAGTATATACGGCCAGAATATCATAGGCCTGCAGCACGAAACCATGACCAAAAGCCCCATTGAGAATGTGATCAATCTTTTTAAAGAACTGCCGGCTGTTTGCACACTGCATGTTATTTCTCATTCACGTGGTGGTTTGGTTGGCGATGTGCTGGCACGTTTCTGCAATGGTAATGGTGGATTTACGGCACCTGAATTAGCCTATTTTGAAAAGACAGATCGAACCTCAGATATTGCCGATATTAAAGCCCTGCAAAATATTGCTGCAGGTAAAAAAATCACAGTAGATAAATTTATCCGGGTTGCCTGTCCGGCATACGGCACCACCGTTCTGTCAAAAAGGCTCGATCATTTTTTAAATATCAGCTTAAACTTGTTGGGTACTTTATTTGGGCCTGTTGGTGGTGCTTTAGCAGGAGAATTTAAAGAATTGATTGCCGCTGCAGTAGATACCAAGAACGATCCTGACCAGTTACCCGGACTGGAAGCCATGAACCCGGCTTCTCCCTTTTTAAAAATTCTTAATAATCCCGATACTATTATCAACAGCCCGTTAACCGTAATCTCAGGTAATTGTGGCGTAAAATTTAATTTAAAGGCATTACTCATTATTGCCAGTAAATTATTTTACATGCGGGATAATGACCTGGTGGTTGATACCAAATCCATGTACTGCGGCACAAAAAGAAATATACCCATACAGTATTTTTTTGATGAAGGGCCCGAAGTGGATCATGTACATTATTTCAAAAATAAAAAAACACAGGATGCACTCTTACTGGCAATAAAAACAGCCACAACGTCCATTCCCAATTTCACCATTTTCGACCAGTCGGCCCAGGCAGCACTCGACAGAAATGCAATACTTGGCCTTGATGGCGGAGGTGTGTATGTAGATAAAGTAACCGGTAAAAAGCCCATTGCCATTGTTTTACCGGGTATTATGGGCTCCAACCTGGACCAGGGGAATAAAAAAATATGGATCAATTACCTTCGTTTTCTGGTGGGTGATTTAAGTAAGCTTGATATCAGCAGAAAAGATATTTTAGCATCTTCAATTATCAAAACATCATACGAAAAACTGGTAAATTATTTAAAGACTGAGTATGATGTAGTAACGTTTCCATTCGACTGGCGTTTGCCAATGGCCGATGCTGCAGCATTGCTGAAAGCAAAAATTGAGCAATACCTGGCTTTTAAAGTACCTATAAAAATAATCGGTCACTCCCTGGGCGGTGTGGTTACCCGTGATTTTATCATCAATCATCCCACCACATGGAAAAAACTGAATGCTTCAAAAGATTTTAAACTATTGCTGCTGGGTGCTCCGCTGGGTGGCTCGTACCGCATACCTTATGTGCTGGCAGGTAAAGATCCAATCATCAGCCAGATAAGTAAAATAGATCTGAAACATACTAAAAAAGAATTACTGGATATGTTCCGCAGGTATCCCGGTTTGCTGGGGCTGCTGCCCATTGCTAAAGACATGCATGATTTTGCCGATCAGAATATCTGGCAACAAATGAGGAATGCTTCTTTATTTGACTGGAATATACCTGATAAAAAAGATCTGGATTTTTGGGGAAATTACCGGGATAATGTGTTGGCAAAAATGGATTCAATAGAATTGGACAATATTATTTATATAGCCGGTAAAGATGATGCTACTGTTTGTGGTTTTGAAATAAACAACGCTCTTCCTGATGAGAAAATAGTTTTTAAAAGCACTGCCGAAGGCGACCAGTCAGTAACCTGGGATACGGGCATACCTAAAAAACTCGTTAGCACAGATCGTCTGTATTTTGTAAATGTATCGCATGGCGGGCTTGCAAACAATGCAGATATGTTTACCGGAATATCTGAAATACTGAGAACAGGTAAAACTGAATTGTTAAGCCGCAACAGGCCGGTATTAAGAGGGGCTCAATCAGTTTTTGATTCAGTTGAAGAAGAAGTGTATCAAACAGATGAGGTTAGCCTGGAGAACACAATTCTTGGTGTTAAAGAGAAGAAAGTTGCAGAAATAGCCGGTTCTGTGCCATTGAAAGTTAGCGTAAGTAATGGTGACCTGTTTTACAGCCGCTATCCTGTAATGGTTGGGCACTTCATCAATGATGGAATAACGAGTGCCGAAAAAGTAATTGATAATTACAGCGGTAACCAGCTTAGCCAGCGGCACAGGCTTAACATGTATCCGGGTGTTATTAACAGCAACGAAGTATTTGTAAACTTTAACAGCGACTTTAAAGGTGCTGTTGTAGTTGGCCTTGGGGCTCCGGGCAGGCTAAGTTCTTACCAACTTGCACAAACCACCGAGCAGGGCGCAATTAAGTATATGCTTGAATTGATAAACCTGTGCAAAAGAAATGAAGCTGCTAACATTCCCAATGAAACCGGAATATCTGTGTTGCTTATTGGTTGTGGCTATGGCGGGTTGTCAATCGAAAGTTCCATAAGGTCAATCATTCAGGGCGTACAAAATGCCAATAAAAAAATGGAAGATTTCAGAACAGAAGGATTAAAGCTGATTGAACGGATAGAATTTGTGGAACTGTTCGAAGATCGCTGCCTGCAATGCCTGTATGTTTTAAGCAGGATAGAAAATGAAGAGGATAGCGCCATCAATATACGCTTACCCAAAAAGCAATATAAAAGATTACTGGGTTCACGTACACGTATACCCATGGAAAATGAAATGGATTGGTGGAGCCGCATAACTGTTGAAATGCACCAGGAAAAATATGAAGGATCGGAAGAGCCCGAATCGTCCTTACGTTTTGCATGCAGCACAGGCAGTGCCAGAGAAGAAGAACGTGACCTGCAAACGAGCCCTGAAATATTAAATGACCTGATTGAGGAAATGAGTACCAACAATAGCTGGAACGCAGGGATTGCAAAAACTGTTTTTGAATTATTGATACCCAATGATTTTAAAGATGAAATAAAAAAACAAAGCAACAGTTTGTGGGTATTGGATCATGCAGCCGCTGCATACCCGTGGGAGCTGTTGCAGGATAGTACCGGCAATGCCCGGCCGCTATGCTGCAATGCTGGTATGATACGCCAGCTTAAACTGGAAGATTACCGCATAAAAATTGATTCTGTTGCTGGCAAAAAGGCCCTGGTAGTTGGCGATCCTGATCTGAACGGATTCCCTTACGCCAGTCAATTACCAGGCGCTTTTAAAGAAGCCAACCTGGTTGCATCCATCCTTGATGAATACGGTTATGAAATGCCCAATAACTGTTTTAAAAAATCATCTACCCAAATAATAAATGCATTGTTTAAAGATGAGTATAAAATTATTCACCTGGCAGGGCATGGAATATTCAATGAAAAAAGACCGAAGGCATCTGGTATGCTCATTGGTAATGGTGTGTTTTTGAGCACCAAAGAAATTTGCCAGATGAGTAAAGTACCCGAACTGGTTTTTGTTAACTGTTGTTTTTTGGGTAAAATGAACGATAAGAGCGAAGCGCTTTTCAGCAAGCGGTATAAACTGGCCGCCAATATAGGCACACAACTTATTATGAACGGCGTAAAAGTGGTTATTGCTGCCGGATGGGCGGTGGATGATGCAGCTGCATTGTATTTTACCGGTATATTTTATCATGCCATACTGGGAGGCTATAATTTTGGGGACGCCGTTAAAGAAGCAAGGGCAAAAACTTTCGCCAAATATCCAAACAATAATACCTGGGGCGCTTATCAATGCTACGGAGATCCATTTTTTAAACTAACTGAATTTAAAAAATCGAAAGGATATAATTACAATTACCTTATTGCACAGGAAGCTGAAAACGACCTGAGTAATTTAATAAACCGGTCCGACACAAGAGGAACATCAGTTAAAAGCCTTTTGAGTGATGTTGCGGCGATATCTGTAGCTGTTGATGCAGCGGGAATAAGAAATGCTGCCATTACTGAATGTGAGGCTATGGCTTATGCCGAATGCAATGATTATGAAAATGCTATAACCAGGCTTGAAAGCCTGTTGAGTATGGAGCAGGCAGGCTTCTCTTTAAAAGCGTTAGAGAAATATTGCAACCTGCGGGCCAAACTTTGTGTAAAAAACTGGCAGGCAGGTAAAGAAAAAAGTAAGCAGCCGGTAAAAATGGATAAAGTAATATCTGATTTAAAGCAACTGCTGAATCTGAGTCCCACAGCAGAGCGCCTTAGTTTGATGGGCAGTGCTTATAAACGTAAGGCAATGATATCAGCAACCAATGCAGATAAAGTAAAAGCACTGATACTTGCTGCCGGTTATTACAAACAGGCTTATAATATGCCGCAGAACAACAATCCAGCCTACTCATTGGTCAATTGGCTGGAGGTTGAAAAAATATTGTTTCTGATTAAATCAAAACCGGGCAGCAGTTCCATTATTAAGAAATACAAATTTGCATCGCCCCAGCAAACAAAGGCAGATATTGCTGTGGCTATTGCAAAAATGACAAATGCAGATGCTGATATGGATTACTGGAACGAAATAGCAAAAGCAAATGCACTTTTATGTGCCTGGTTAATGGAAGGAAAAAATACGAAAGAATTGACCGATAAGATGGTAGTTGATGCTTATAAAAAAGTGTGGAATATTGTCGGGTCGCAAAATAAAAAAGTGTCGGAAATTGAACATTTTGATTTCCTGATAGAAGCTTATTCGGGCCTGGTTAAAAAGCCAGCCACCATAATCACCATAAAAAAAATAAAAAAGGATTTAGAGAATATCATAAAATAGGGTGGATAAAGCCCACTTAAATTGAATAACTACCGGTTTTATGCAGTTTTGTTAAACCGATTGTAAGAATCCAGTCATTTTGCCGTTTTTGGTTCTATTATTTGGCACTTCTCATTCAGGTGGTTATCTTTGTTATCCTTTTTTAAGGAAGAAACCCTATTTAATAACAACCAAAAATTTCTATTTATGGCTGTAAAAATGAGACTGCAAAGGCATGGCTCAAAAAAGCGCCCCTTTTATTTCATCGTTGTAGCAGATGGCCGTGCGCCACGTGACGGTAAATTTATTCAAAAATTAGGTACTTACAATCCTTTAACGGTTCCTGCAACAATACAGGTAGATCGTCAGAAAGCATTGGACTGGCTGCAAAAAGGTGCTCAACCCACCGACACTGTACGTCGTATCCTTTCTTTCAAAGGTGTATTGTATCTAAAACATTTACTTCGTGGAGTAGGCTTAGGCTTATTTGATGAAGCTGGTGCAATGGAAAAATTCACTGCATGGACTGCTGAACATGATTCAAATGTAAGCCGTCGCCAGGGAGCCCATAAAAAGGCCCGTAGCGATAGCCGCAATCAACCGATTGT
>JBBRCM010000059.1:0-19158 GCA_038204855.1 Chitinophagales bacterium | reverse complement strand
AAAACTTAATTACATTTGGTAAACAATTATCTACCCATGAGCATTACTGAACAACTTGTACTTAACAAAAAAGGGAAAGCAGTTGCAGTACAGATTCCAATGAATCAGTATAAAAAATTGCTTGAGCTTGCCGAAGAAATGCAGGATATTAAAGCCTACGACCAGGCAATGAAACGTAAGCCTCAGTTTATTCCCTTTGATAAGGCAGTAAAAGAATTGAAAGCAAAAAGAAAAAGCAACTAATCATGCACAAGCTTGTAATTGACAAGTATGCACAAAAGCAATTAGGCAAAATCACTGCACCACATTTCAACCGGATAATTAAAGCGATTAACGGATTGTCTGAAAATCCCAGACCGATCGGTTACAGAAAACTTACAGGTCGCCCGGGTTACAGAATCAGGATTGGTGATTACCGGGCCATATACAATATTGAAGATAAAATCCTTATCGTATTTGTAATAGATATTGGCCATCGTAAGGACATTTATGATTAATGCCTCCTTCCCCCCTCCGAGTCTACCTCTCAAAAATTTAAGATTTCCAGGCGAGTCTCCACGCCGGGCCAGTGCGTGGCCGTGGTTTTATACCGTCGATTGTAGTATTGCAACTTTTAAGTTTGCCATTGGTAAGCGAAATTTAACGGGGTTCCGGCTGCTGCTTTTATCATTTTTTTAACCCGGTGAATTCGTCCCGCTATTTGATGCAAGCAGGCAGCATTCAAGCGGTATTATCTGAACCAATGCAGAAAATTAATCAGCTCTAAAATCTTTATGCAATTCAATTCGTGTTTAAGAGAGGAATCCAACAATCCTCATTTGTCTAAACACCATGCTCAATTAGGCGCCTGTTGAATCTTTATGATTATTATTTTCGTTAAACAGACAACCTTTTACTACCGGTTTACGTTATTGAATTTCGAAGGCATCATCTGCTCCATAATCTTTAACAATTAAAACATCTTTTATGCGTAACACCTTACTTTCAAGCTTATTATTTTCGGTTGTACTTTTAGCAGCATCTTGTAAAAAAAGTGATCCTGCACCCACGCCAGATCCTAATGTTACATTTAAAGCTGTTATTAACGGCGCAAGTGAAGTTCCGGCCAATGGATCTGCTGCATCGGGCACTGCTACATTAACATTTAACACAACTACCAAGATTTTCACTGCAACAACAACTTTTACCGGAACTACGGCGACTGTAGCCCATATACACAAAGGTGTAATCGGAGTTAGCGGTGGCGTAATATTCGCTTTTGCTACACCTATTACCTCACCAATTACTTATACCTCTGCTGCTTTGGATGCTACACAGGAAGCAGATTTAAATGCTAATTTGTATTATGTAAATATCCATTCAGCTGCATTTCCCGGTGGCGAAATAAGAGGACAGTTAATTAAACAATAATAAAAACAAAAGCTAAAAGCCCTGACAAGAATTTTTTTGTCAGGGCTTTTTATTTTTTACGTACCGTCTTCAGTCAGTTATTAGATTACGATTCACAATATTTTTTCTTCGCAGTCAAGTAATTCCTGCTATTTAAATTAACGCTGCTTAGTCCCCTTTTTATTTTACCACAGTCTGTGGAAAATTTTAACTTCTTATTTCCGTTTCCTTTTCCGACATTCATAAAAACTAAACCGGCACTTGAAAGAAAATAAAGAAATAACGGCACTATTACATTTGATTGACGACCCGGATGAATATGTTTACAGCACGGTAAGCGAAAAACTCATTTCATTTGGTAAAGAAATTATCCCCAACCTGGAAAATCTTTGGGAGAATACGGGCAACGAAGAAATACAGGAAAGGATTGAATTACTGATACATCGCCTGCATTTCAGGGATCTTACGGATGAATTTACCGAATGGGCCGCCAAAGATGCAGATTTGCTGGAAGGCGCTTTGCTGGTGGCACGTTATCATTACCCGGATATGGACACCACGGTTGTGTACCAGGAGATTGAAAAACTGCGCCGCAATACCTGGCTGGAACTGAATAACTACCTCACTCCCATTGAACAGATAAATATTGTTACCAGTATTTTTTATAATTACTACAAACAAAAAGGTGTTGAGTTTGCCTATAACAATCCCGATGATTATTTAATAAACAAAACGCTTGAAAGCAAAAAAGGAAATGCTTTAAGCAATGGCATCATCTACATAGCTCTTTGTGAACTGCTGGATATTCCGGTAAAAGCGGTTAATATTCCCAGGCAGTTTATTGTGGCCTATTTTGATCCGCAACACGATCTGCTGAATCCTGTTGGCCATCCGTCTGAAAAAATTAATTTTTTTATTGATCCGCTTAACGGGCAAATGTATAGCCACAATGATGTGGAAGCTTATTTTAAACGTATTTCTGTTCCACCGGTTCCCTCTTACTTCAGGCAGTTAAATAACAAACGTATCATTCAGTATTTGCTGGAAGAATTGAGCAAGTGTTTTGATAACGACCGCAACCGTTACAAAATGAATGAATTACTTTTGCTGGCAAATCTATTAGACCAATGATCTATCACGTAGTTACAGAAGCAAACTGGCAAAACGCTTTGCAGACCGCAGGTCCCGGTGGGCAGGGCTTTTACGAGGCTGAATCGCTGGCGAAGGAAGGCTTTATACATACCAGCAAAGCGGAACAGGTTACAGGAGTTTTAGAACGCTACTATCAAAATCAAAGCAATTTATTTTTACTACATATTGATGAAACAAAACTAACAGCCCCGTTAAAATATGAACTGGCACCTTCGTTAAATGAAGAGTTCCCTCATATTTTTGGCAGGTTGAATTTAGATGCTGTTGTTAAAGTTGAAAAGCTATGATTAGTTGGGAAGATTTTGAAAAAGTAGATATCAGAACGGGAACAATACTGGAAGTAAATGATTTTCCGGGTGCCAAAAAACCGGCCCACCAACTAACAATAGATTTTGGAGAACTTGGTATTAAAAAATCATCAGCACAAATAACAGCACTTTATACCAAAGAAGAAATAATTGGAAAACAGGTTATAGCTGTGATAAATTTCCCCGTAAAACAAATTGCCAACTTTTTCAGCGAGTGCCTGGTGCTGGGTGTTTATAATGAAAATAAGGATGTTGTTTTATTACATCCTTCTTTGCCCGTAAAAAACGGAAGCAAGGTTGGGTAAATGCTCGCAATTAACGGATGCAACTATTAGTTATACCACGCTTATTCGTCATCCCGCTAAAGAATGGTTTACATTTGCATTGAAGCAATGCCTATTAGACATTAAGTATATCCTAATAAAAACTGTCAGGTTGAGGCACTCATAAAAATGTTTTAAGCTCTTTGCAAATGACAATAAGGTTTTTTTCTCAGCTTCGCTGCGAAAACGGTTTGCCACAAAGTCACAAAGGCACGAAGTAGAAAAATGCTACGCATTTTCCTTAGTGCCTTTGAGTCTTTGTGGCTAAATTCAATTTTGTAAAAAATTGGTTATTAAACTTTTAAAACACTTGTCACTAGCAGCTTGTCGAAATCGGTGCTATTGTTATACCGCCTTCGACAAGCTCTCCGAAATAATCGGGACATGCAGGCTGACAGCATAATTTCAATGTCAATTGGTGTAAAAAAACAGGCTTATGGAGAATCAAATACAATTTATGCTGCAAAAAATTGCTGAAAATTTTAACCGGCAACAGTTTATAAAACTTACGCTGGGCAATAAAAGAGATAAATCTGCACTGCTGAAAAATGTTTTTATTAAACCAGTTAAAATAAAAAACCGTGAAAAATTATCTTTCACTTACAGAAACGAGACCAGTGATATTTTTAAAAATTATGATTTAAAAGAAGGCCTTATTCTTATTGAGAAAATACTGCAATCAGATTTTTTTAATGGAGATCTGTTTACTGCTGAAAATGATTTTCATTTATCGGCTGATAAAAACAATACCCTAAAAATAGTTACACGGCCTGCAAGTTTAACTGTTAAGGATGATAATTTACAGCATGATAAACAAAAGAACCGTATAATCAATTCAGCAACCGCTGTTTTTTTACACGAGCTGGGAGTTACTACTGCAGAGGGTATTGTAAAAAAAGATATGAAGGATAAGTTTAAACAGATTAACCGGTATGTGGAAATTATTGACGGCATTATAAAAGATATAGGCTTCAAAAAAAACATTACGGTAGCAGATATGGGTTGCGGTAAAGGCTATTTAACTTTTGCACTGTACAATTATCTGCAGCAAAATTTAAAACTGGATGCAACGGTTATTGGTATTGAGTTAAGAGATGATCTGGTATTCAGATGCAACCAAATTGCAGCGCAGGTGAATTACAAAAACCTTACGTTTAAAAAAGGCAGCATAGAGGATGCACAACTGCCGCCACTGGATATACTGATAGCGCTGCATGCCTGTGATACCGCCACAGATGATGCAATTTTCAAAGGTATACAGGCCAATGCCAGCGTAATTATTTGCGCCCCCTGTTGCCACAAACAGATACGCAAACAAATGATGCCTGACAATGAATTGAAAAATATAACAAAGCATGGTATTTTGTTAGAACGGCAGGCGGAAATTGTAACCGATACAATCCGTTCATTAATTTTGGAAGGTTATGGTTATAAGACAAAAGTATTTGAATTTATTGCAACAGAACATACCCCTAAAAATGTTTTGATTGTAGGTACAAAAATTCGAAAAACAGAAACTGCAAAACAGGAAAGCCTTGATAAAGTAAAGGGCTTAAAAAAAATGTTCCAGATAAAAAATCATAACCTCGAAACGCTTTTAGGGCTTCCGTAGGAACACGCCTCGAGGCGTGTTCCTACGAGCCAAGTTTTTCAAAATACTGTCCAAGTTTTTTAAAGTTTTCTTTGTTAATGGTAAAGATATTGTTGCGGCCCTGCTTGCGGCAAACAATAAGGTGACTGTCTGCAAGCAGCTTAATGTGATGAGAGCAGGTAGGCTGAGATAACCCCGTTAAGCCAACCGCATCACAACATCTTATCTCGCCTTTTTCAGCGAGTTCCCGTAAAATAGACATCCGGTATGGATCTGCCACTGCCGCCATGGCTTTTTCATAAAATTGCTGCTCACTTTTCATACTAACTATTTTCTAACTTGTTCAAAGAAATTATATTTTACGCAAAGCATCAAAAGAAATTCAAGTAATTTCATTCACTGAAAAAATGAGTACTGAAACTACATATTATCAATCGCCTTTGGGAATACTTGAAATACAAAGCAATGGCCATGCGATATCAGCTGTTTTGTTTACAAATTCCTGGAAAGGAACAAAGCTGATTGAAGATGAACTTAATTTTACCGTACCGGAATCACCGGCAATAAAAGCCTGCATTCAGCAACTGGATGAATATTTTGCAGGCACCAGGACTGAATTCTCAATCAACACATTGCAGTCAGGCACAGAGTTTCAGCAAATAGTGTGGAAAGAACTTTGTAATATTCCCTATGGCCGAACCATCAGTTATCTAGAATTAAGTAAACGTATTGGAAATGTAAAAGCAATTCGTGCTGTGGGCACAGCCAATGGAAATAACAGTATCTGTATTATTGTTCCCTGTCACCGTGTAATTGGTGCCAATGGCGACCTGGTTGGTTATGGCGGCGATCTATGGCGAAAGAAATGGCTATTGGATCTTGAAGGAAAAATCGCCAACGGTGTTCAGACTTTATTTTAAATCTACACTTCCAAAAGATAAAGGCAAAAGTGCATTTGCTTTTTCAACAATAAATACTTTTCCATCCAGTCCGCTTAAAATTAAACGTATCGGTTGCTTAACCCGTTCCTCATACTCAACCAAACTTTGCCTGCACATGCCGCATGGAGAAATGGGATGATTACTTGCACCACGGGTATTATCGTAACTGATGGCAATTGTATCAATTGCAATGTTGGGATATAGTGATGCGGCAGATGCCAGTAAAACCCTTTCGGCACAAATACCTACCGGATACGACGCATTCTCCTGGTTGGTACCTGCTACAATTTCGCCATTGGCCAATTTAGCAACAGCACCTACATTAAAGTTAGAATATGGGGCATAGGCAGCCGCAGTAACTTCCCTTGCTTCATTCACCAGCCAGGCATCCTGCTCATTCAAATCTGCAATCGAATCATACACTTCATAAGAAAAATGGTAGTCTTCTTTCTTCATAAACCAGAATTAATATCAGATAAAAAATCCTCCCTGTATTGCACGGAGAGGATGAAATATTTCTTAAAGTTAATCAAATTATTTGATCCAGCGGAACAACCGGTTCCAACGTGGCCCTTTTTCGTAACTGAACCAGATCAGCGAAGCCTTGCCTACTAAATGATCTTCTGGTACAAAGCCCCAATAGCGGCTGTCTAAGGAATTATGCCTGTTATCACCCATCAACCAAAAATAATCCATTTTAAAAGTGTAGCTGGTTGCAGGTACTCCATTTATAAAGTACTTGCCGCTCCTGTTTTCAAACCTGTTGCCTTCATATACTTCTATACAACGCTGGTACCTGATTAAATTATCTGGTGTTAATTGTATAGTACCATTTTTTTTTGACACCCAAAGGGGCCCAAAATTATCTGCGGACCAAGCCTTGCCTGTTGAATCATTGTAATAAGGAAACAAGTCGGGGGACGGCATCATCGTGTAATACGCAAATTTTGCCTTATTAGCTGCTATCATTTTACTCATCTCTTCATTGGTGATATTGACTAAAACTTCGCCGGTTGGATATTGTCTTATATCTCCTATGTCCCCATCTCCCACATGAATATTTATTCCCATTTGCTTTAAATCATCCACATCAACAGAAGTAGCTTTTGGATCTATTACTTTATACATTCTTTCTGCATTAGGATAAACCACCTGTGGTTTGCCATTGATATGTATAACCCCATTTATTATCTGGATCGTATCTCCGGCTATTGCCACACAACGTTTTATAAAGTTTTCCCTTTTATCTACGGGCCTCGTAATAATCAAATCACCATAATCCTGCCAAACCCTTTCCCTACCCATTTGTCGTACTGCTTCGTAATAAGTTACTTTAGAACCAAACTGTTGTTGGTTATCTACAATGGGATCGTTTATCAATGTATCATTTACAGGGAAGTTAAAAACAACCGCATCATTCCTTTTAACCGGGCTTGCAAACCAACGGGTGTAAGGTATATGGATCCATTCTACATACGATTTGATATTTAAAAACGGAATGGTGTGATGCATAAAAGGCATGGCAAGCGGCGTGTTGGGTATTCTGGGGCCATAAGTTGATTTGCTCACAAACAGAAAATCATTTACGAGCAAAGTTTTCTCTTCGGAAGGTGTCGGGATGGTATATGCTTCAAAAACAAAAGTGCGAATGAGGGTTGCTGCTACAATTGCAAAAACTGCTGCATCAATCCACTCTCTGGCAGCCGATTTTTTGTAGTTCTTCATTACTGTAATGCCTGCATATTTTTCAGTTTTTGAATACCCTAGATAAGGGAAGTACACAAAAGGCAGAAAAACAGTTGCCGCATGATGCCAAAAACCAAAGCGCCCTAAATGCTCTACAAATTTTATACATATCCAGATAGTTATAAACTGGCCTGCTACGGGAATTAACTGTAAAAAGAACCAGATCTTTTTTAGTTCCATCTTTTTAACCATACACCAGGTATTGTATAAAGGTATCAGGGCTTTCCAGGGAGCAATCCCTGCTTTTTTAAACATGCCATACAATCCAATATGCCAGCCAATTACTGCTACAATAAAAATGATCCAACCTATACTCATGCGTTAAATTTTAGAAGTGCCAAAAATACCTTAATAGAATGTTTGATGATGCTTTCTAAAATTAATATCAGATAAAAAATCCTCTCTGGTTAGTACAGAGAGGATTAAATATGACTTATGTTAATTTTTAAAAAACAAACAGCGTAAATTATTTTATCCAGCGGAACAACCGCTCCCAGCGTGGCCCTTTTTCGTAACTAAACCAGATCAGCGAAGCTTTGCCTACCACATGATCTTCCGGTACAAAGCCCCAGTAACGGCTGTCTAAGGAATTATGCCTGTTATCACCCATCAGCCAAAAATAATCCATTTTAAAAGTGTAGCTGGTTGCAGGTAGTCCATTTATAAAGTACTGACCATTTCTGTTTTCAAATTTGTTGGCTTCATACACTTCTATGCAGCGCTGATACCTGATTAAATTGTCAGACGTTAATTGTATTGTGGCGTTCTTTTTTGGTATCCATAACGGGCCAAAATTATCTGCCGACCAATCTTTGCCTGTGGAATCATTGTAGTAAGGAAACAGATCATTGCGATGGTCGAAAATAAAATCAGATATAATATAGCCTGCCGGTAATTTTAAATTGGCCCTCTCCTCATTGGTAATATTTACCTTTAATAAATTGGCTTTACCGGTAGATTGTATATCACCCTGCGATGAGCGTACTTTAATTCCGATTTCAACTAATTTATCTTCATCAAGATAAACACCTTCCGGTGCCTGCAGCATATAAAACCTTTCAGATTTTGGAAAATAGTCTTCATGTTTTCCGTTGATCATCAGTTTGCCATTAATTAATTGAATAGTATCCCCCGCAACGCCAACACAGCGTTTAATAAAATTTTCTCTTTTATCAACCGGTCTTGTAATAATCAGGTCATTATAATCCTGCCATACTCTTTCTCTTCCCAACTCCCTTACAGCCTGGTAATAGGTTATCTGAGATCCAAAATCTTCGTTATTAATCAGGGTATCGTTTACCGGAAAGTTGAAAACCACCGCATCGTTTCTTTTAACCGGGCTTGCAAACCAACGGGTGTAAGGAATATGAATCCACTCCACATAAGATTTGCTGTTTAAAAAGGGAATGGTATGGTGCATGAACGGCATAGCAAGCGGCGTATTAGGTATCCTGGGGCCGTAGGTTGATTTACTTACAAACAGGAAATCATTTACCAGCAAGGTTTTCTCTTCTGATGGTGTTGGGATTGTATAAGCTTCAAAAACAAAAGTGCGGATGAGGGTTGCAGCTACAATTGCAAAAACTGCTGCATCAATCCATTCCCTGGCGCCAGACTTTTTGTAGTTTTTTACAACAGCAGTGCCGGCATATCTTTCACTATTTGAATATCCCAGGTATGGGAAATAAATAAATGGCACAAAAACAGTTGCTGCATGATGCCAGAAACCAAAACGACCAAAATGCTCAACAAATTTTATACAGATCCAGATAGTGATGAACTGACCGGCAATAGGAATTAATTGTAAAAAGAACCAGATTTTTTTTAATTCCATTTTATGAACCATGCACCAGGTATTATAAAAAGGGATAAGGGCTTTCCAGGGAGCGATGCCGGCTTTTTTAAACATTCCGTACAAACCAATATGCCAGCCAATTACAGCAATAATAAAAATGATCCAACCTATACTCATGCGTTAAATTTTAGAAGTGCCAAAAATACCATAATAAACCGTTTGACGATGTTTTACTTAAATAATGTTTTAAAATGTTTAACAGAAAAAGGCCGCTTAAAGACAAAACGGTTGCTATTGAGAGCCCAGTATGGCATTTATGCAGGCACTCACTTCATCAGCCCGGTTCATGATCATAAAATGGCCGCCATTTTTAATGGTGTAATCGGCCTTTATGTTTTTTATGGGAAACATGCGGTCATCATCGCCATGAATATGGTGGATATTGGGATGCTGCCAGTCGTTCTTCCAATTGATGGCCTGGTTTACGGCCCAGTTGGTATAAGGAATATCTACCGCCCTTCGTAACGAAGACACCAAGGCTTTTTCTTCCTCCGATTGAATGCCCAGCATTTTGTTTTGGATCGGTTGCGTTATCTTGGTTGATTTAAGGGGAACAATTTTATTAAGCTTTAAAGTTGCCACAGTCTTCATCCACCATGGTAGTTCTTTTGAAGATTTAATGCTGGAAATAATAATAATTTTACTGACGGAGATTTGCTTTGCTATTTCTGCGCAAATCATTCCGCCGAAAGAAAGACCCATCAATATTGGGTTTTCTTCTGTAATACCAGCACGCATTCTTTCAGCATAATTACTTATTGTTTCATTCCTCTCAGGCATCAACCAGGGAATCACGTGTAATTCAAAACCGTTAATTTTTAATTTGGAGAAGGCACGTTCATCGGCCCCCAGCCCACTGACGCAATAGATTGTTTTCATGTACCAGATTATTTACGGGGTAACACATAATTTTCCACATCTTCCAGCGTAATGGTTTTGCCAGATAATATAATGAGTCTTTCAACCACATTTCTTAGTTCTCGGATATTACCCGTCCAGTTGTAATTCTTTAACGCCTCCATGGCTTCAGCATCAACGTCTTTTTTTGGCTGCCCATAATCACTGGCCACAATATCCAGAAAATGCTCAACCAGCGATGGTACATCATCCCGCCGTTCATTTAAAGAGGGCACGTGAATAATAATAACACCCAGCCGATGGTACAGATCGAGCCTGAAATTTTTTTCATCAACTTCTTTCAACAAATCCTTGTTGGTTGCAGCAATCACCCGTACATCAACCGAGATATCTTTATCTGCACCCACACGGGTAATTTTGCCCTCCTGCAAAGCACGCAATACTTTTGCCTGGGCATTCAGACTCATGTCGCCAATTTCATCTAAAAATAAAGTACCACCACTGGCAGTTTCAAACTTACCAATACGTTGCTTTATGGCCGATGTAAAAGAACCCTTTTCGTGGCCAAATAATTCACTCTCTATCAACTCGGCAGGTATGGCAGCGCAGTTCACTTCCACCATCGGGCCGGTATTGCGGTTGCTTTTTTCATGTATCCACCGTGCAACCAATTCTTTACCAACCCCATTATCGCCGGTAATTAAAACACGTGCATCTGTTGGTGCTACTTTCTCTATGGTATCTTTTATTTTATTTAACGGCCCGCTGTCGCCAATCATTTCCAAAGCCTTTCCCACTTTACGTTTCAGCACTTTGGTTTCGGTAACCAGGCTTTGCTTATCCAATGCATTTCTTAATGTGATAAGCAGCCGGTTAAGATCTGGCGGTTTGCTAATATAATCAAACGCACCTTTTTTTACCGCTTCCACGGCAGTTTCAACATTGCCATGACCGCTTATCATAATTACCGGAACATCCGGATTGATAAGTTTGGATCTGTCCAGAAACTCAATTCCGTCAAGCTTTGGCATTTTGATATCGCAAAGCACTACATCGTAGGTTTTTTCCGAAAATTTTTTCAGGCCCTCTTCACCGTCGCCGGCCTCATCAACTTTATACCCTTCGTAACTTAAAATTTCACTAAGGGTTTTGCGGATTGATTTTTCATCATCAATAATTAAAATGTCGGCCATGCTGTTATACTTTAAAAATATTAACCTCTTTATTCCTGAAAATCAGTATGCCCAAAAATAACGATTAAAGCCCTAAAATTTTATTTGATTTTTAATTACTTGCTTTAAACAGTATGCCACTGGTTCGTTACTAAAATATCAAATTTCATGAAAATAAAAAATCAGGTAGAAATACAGGGCATGAAGAATTTTAAAATATTCACCTAAGCGTTCTGAAATTGAAACAGCTATCAGTTTTTAAAAATAGGCCGTTGGTTCATTTTTTGTTAAAATTGATTTCTTAAATTCCAAAATATACTGTGAAAAATAAAACAAATTCATTATATTGTATCCTCATTATTAACAACTAAAACATTTTTTATGTCATTTAAAGCAACAGCAAAAATCGGAAGCAAAGAATTTGATGTTATCTCCTGCAGCTACGCACTTCACAGAGAAGTAGATGGGAAAGGCAGACCAGCATCGGTAGTTTATGGCGGCACCATTGATCTGGTAGTTGAATCTACAGATGATACATCTATCATTGAATCAATGGTTAACAACCAGCATAAGCCATTGGATGGTACCATTACTTTTAAAAAGAGCGATGAAGATGCCAAACTTAAAGAACTATCTTTTGAAAAAGGTTATATAGTTCGCTTTGGCGAAAATTTCGACACAATCGGTTCCCAGCCTATGCTTATAACCTTTACGGTTTCGGCCCAAACAATAAAAATTGGCGGGGCCGAGCATAAAAACGATTGGCCTCAGAAATAAATAATCTGTTTCTTTACGTTTCTAAAGCCCCGAAGAAAAATTCAGTTAATTGCCAGTGCAGGTATAATTTTTTTATACCTTTACTGGTTTGCGTAATATTGTAATTGATTTTTTGCCAGCCATGTTTCTAATGCATGTTCATTAAAATAAGATTATGGAATATTTAGTAGCCGCAGAAATTGAAATTGACGGAAATAAGATTGAGCATTATACCAATATTACGCTCAGGCAAAAAATGAATGAACATCACGAGTTTACCATTCGCATCAGTCATGATGTTTTGGAAACTTCCGGTTCGTTTAGCTTGGAAAATGTCCAGAAGAAAATTGGTAAGTCAGCAATTATCCGGCTTAAAAAACAACACCTCAGTCTGGAAGATGCTTTTGAATTCAGGGGTATCATTTGTGAAGTAAGAGTAGAGCAATCGGGTAATTCTGATGCAGATCTTGTGCTTATCGGCTACAGTCCTACCATTGTACTGGAAAATGGCCAGCATCTTGCTTCGTTTTACAAAAGTGATCTAAAAAAGATAGTACAGCAGGTTACAAGGCCACTCGGCCAGGTAAACTGTAATGTAAATATTAAGAACCAATACAGTAAACAGATCACTTATTCTTGCCAGTACAGAGAAAGCAGCTTTCATTTTCTCAACCGCTTATCGGCCGATTACAGCGAGTTTTTTTACTACGATGGTAAAGATCTGAATTTTGGTAAGCCTTCTTCCTCCAAAACGGTTGATGTTACTTATGGTGAAGACATAAGCAGTATGCAGATGAAACTACAGGCGCAACCAATGAACTTTAGCAACTATGCATATTTTTCAAAGGAAGATAAGGTTGAAAAATATGATGCCCCCTCTAACGTTAATGGCATGGGACAACATGCCAGGTATGTCTTAAAAGAATCGGATAATCTTTTTTCTGAACCGGTTAATCAGCCGGTAAGGCAGCGGGTTGAAAATAAATCAGACCTTGAAAATTTTGTAAAAAACCAAAAAGCTGCCATTGCTGCAGGCCTGGAAGTATTAACGGGCACATGCTTTAATCCTGCTGTATCACTTGGTTCAATAATAAATGTAAAAGTTTCAAAGTTGCAGGAAGCATCTTTTGTAAAAGAAGATTATGGAAAATTTCTTGTAATTGGTATTGAGCATCATCTAAATGAAAACGGTAAGTATTATCACACATTTGAAGCAATACCATCAAGCGTAGAGGTTTTACCATTACCGCACGTAATAATGCCACTTGCCGAACCACAGATTGCTATTGTAAAAGATAATAAAGACCCTGATAATATGGGCCGTGTTCGTGTGCAGATGCTGTGGCAAAAAGGAAGTGAAATGACCGATTGGATACGGGTAATGACGCCAGATGCCGGAAGCGGAAAAGGTGGTTCAAAAAACAGAGGATTTGTTGTTATTCCAGAAGAAGGGGATCAGGTGTTGGTTTGTTTTCATTACAGCGACCCCGATAAGCCTTTTGTAATGGGTAGTTTGTTTCATGGCAAAAGCGGTGGCGGCGGTGGTGGTGGTAATAATAATAAAACTATAATACACAAGTCGGGAAGTGTAATTAACCTATTTGATATAAGCATTTTTTTTATTGACGCAGGCGGTAATTCTATAAAATTTGATGGTGCAGGCAACATTCATATAGAATGTAAAACCGAATTTAATGTAAAAGTTGGAGCTTCTGAGTTGAAAATTACACCAAGTGGCATTAACCTCGTAGCACCACATATATATATAAATGGAAAAAGCGATGTAAATATGTTTTCAAAAATTGGTCAGGTATTTATTGGTGGTGATGATATAAACGTTAAAGGTGTAAATGCTAAAATAGAGGGCACTGTTACAAATGTTGTTGGAAACACAAGTGCAAAAGTAAGCGGAGGTGCTGTGGAGGTAAATGCCAGCGGCACAACAGAAATAAAAGGAATGGTTGTAAACATAAATGGATAATTATGATAAAAACAAAACAACAGGAAATGCCTGCTTTTGATACTGGTATTACCAACTCTTCATTGGTAACATTTTCGTTGGGGAATACATTAAAAATTGATAAAGTCAATAATGAATTACAATTGCTGAATGTTAATCAGGAACTACAATTGAGTATAAAAATTACTAATGAAGGACTGATATTAAATATCAATGCTAAAGAATTAAATATTAATGCAGGGGAACAGCTTAATTTATCGTCCAAAAAGATAAATATTAATGCAAGCGAACAGATCAATATAAAAACAGCCGGAAATCTGGTGCAGGAAGTAAAAAAAGATTTACTTACAGAAGTAGGTGGCACTAATAAGCAAATAGCACAGGTTCAAAAAATAACAGCCACTTTAGGAAATGCTGAAATTAAAGCAAATGATTACGTAAAGTTAGACGGAGAATCTGTTTTATTAAACTGCGAGGAATAAACCATGGAATTAATAAACGATACTCCATATCCTGCCCTTATGTTTAAAACAGGGTTGGATGATGATAAATTTGCCATGTCGGTTGCAGTTAGAATTACCTTCGATATTGCGGAAGATGGCAACGCTGTTGTAAGCCAGAACCAGGAGTGGAAACTCAGCCGCCAACTTTGGCAAAGCGAATACGGACCCATAGAATCAGACGATGTTTTCAGGCGTGGAGGTGTAGATATATTAGTATTAGGTAGTGCAAAAGCCCCCAATGCGGTTCCAGTTCAATCAATGGAAGTTGTGGTAAAACATAATAATAAAACCATTAATAAAGTTGTTGTTTTTGGAGATAGATTCTGGACAAAGTCTTTCTTAGGGATGGAGATAAGCACTCCCAAACCATTTACAGTAATGCCTGTTACTCTGGCAAATGCCTATGGAGGGCAAGCCGATTGGGATGGTATAAAAATACCTTTTGGAAATAATCCAGAAGGGAAAGGCTACCATTATGCAAAGGAAGATTATGTGGGCAAAGCTTTGCCAAATGTTGAAAATCTCGATAAGTTAATTAGAAAATATACCGACCAGCCAGACCCAGTAGGAGTTGCCTGCCTGCCCCAGCTTTGTGAAATTCACATGCGAAATAATGTGTTTTTTGATAAAGAAAGGCAACTAGAGAGATTAGATCCGAAATTTTTCAATACGGCATTTCCTCCAATGATTGTTGATAAAATAAAAGAGGGTGATACTATTACAGTAATAGGAATGTCGGATATACCATTTCTATTAAAAGTGCCCACACAAAAAATATCAATGAAAACAACTTTGGGAGAAAAGGAAATTTTGAAGGAGATGTATGTTGAACAGATTGGAATAATTACTGACAAAAACCAGGCATTTATTACATATCGCTGCCCAATAAACTATACTTTAATACCATTGGAAATAAGACAGTGTGAAATATCAATTTAAAATTATTTTATTATGCCCTGTGCTGTTATACAAATATTGCATCTAATGGTTGGGGTAGATATACATACTGAACTGGTGGGAGTTCCTCCCGCTGTGGTAACTGTTCCTACTATTCCGCACGCTGTTTTTTCAACAGTAGGTCATCCGCCAGGATACTTAATAGGTACTGTAAAAGCTAGTCTTGGAGGCTCTGGAAATGTGCTGGTAAATTTTGTAAAAATGCCTATGATTTTACAAGGATCTGATATGGGATTCATGATACCTCATATTCCACTGCTTCCGTGTTTTCCCGCACTCTTACCTTTAATTATGCTTGGTAGCGGCTCCGCCACTGAATTTTGTGCATTTTCGGTAAAAGCTAACGGTAAAGCAGTAGCCAATGCCCCTTTTGTTTTGATGGCACTGAATATGAATTGCGGGTTTCCACCAACTCCTGGTATTGTAATTGCCCCATCCTTGGTTTTTACAGGATTTAGAATAGGAGATTTTATTGCAGGAATGGTAGGGTTGCTTATGGATGCAGCACTTTCTGCTGCAATTAGTATTGCATTTGGTGGTTTGAGTGGATCTGGTGGATTAATGGGCCTAATTAAAGGACCTTTGGGGGGGCCTATAATTAAAAATTTATTTACTGGTATCATACAATTAGGAGTAGGTTCTTTTGGTGGCTTAGGCAGCCCCTTAGGCTACTCAAATGATAAGAGCACATTATTAGGAGGGGGATTTAAAAAAAATAGTGATGATGAACATGGTAGAGTTGGAAGCGGATGGGGTGCATTAAAAGAAAACGTACAAAATGGAATTGCTGAAAAAACACGTAAAGCAACAACTGCTGTAATGGATTATTTCACAGCACCTTGATTAAGCAACTAAACTTAGTATTGCTAATGAAATTTATTTCTATATTACTATTTGTAGTAGGAATTTTACTCCTATTTTTCGGTGCATTCTTCTTATTTTATGCACTTCAATTTAAAAAGAATGCTATAAAAACAATTGGGACTGTTATTGAAGTGAAAACCTCTACTGGCAGGACTACTAGCATTACTTACAGCCCTGTGCTTGAGTTTACTACCTTGGATGGTGAAAAACACATTTACGATGTGTCAAGATTTAGTTATATCAAATATAAAATAGGCGATAAAATAAACCTTGTGTATTCCAGAAAGGATCCTGCTGATGTAAATGTGGATAGTTTTTACAATGTTTTTATTCCTCCCATAGTAGTGTTGTCGTTGTCTGTAATATGTATGCTTGCGGCACTTATCATTTATTTTAAATTCCGTATTTAGGCATTGATATGATTATAAAATCCAAAACAAAAATTTTAAACGAAATAGCGAATGCAGAATTATACATCAAAACAGGTATCTGGAAATGACGGGAAGTTAAAACCTGTATTGGCTGTAATTGTAAAACAAACCTATACTATTAATAAGGATGGCAATTGCACTTTAGCTGAAGAACAAATGCCGCTGCTAGAAGATGTGGTAATGTATCCGCATAACAATGCAATACTACAGGCTGACCTGGACATATATGTACAAAAAAATTATACCGATATAGTTGTAAAAGGATCTGCAAAAAATTATGATAATGCCCCCCAATTTGTAGCTGAAATAATTTTCGGTAAAATAAGGCATACCATTGCAGTGCAAGGCAATCAAAAAGTTTATTTAGATGATAGAAATAAAATACAATTCAGCGAAATTGAAAAGTTAGAAACAGTGCCATTACGATATGACTTTGCCTATGGCGGTAAAGATACGGAGGCTGAAAAGCAGATGCAGATGCCACCCGCAGAATTTTTAACCTCAATGCCGGATATAAATTTGTATGCAGATAGTCCCTTTCGCTATCCACGTAATCCGGAAGGTAAAGGTTATTTAGTTGAAAAATCGAAGGCAATGATTGAGCAATTAGAAATACCCAATCTACAGGACCCCGGCCATTTGATTACACCAGAAAATATTTTAGTTGGCGACTATAACAGGTGGATTGAAATGCCTTTACCTTATGCAACTGACTGGGTAAATCCGGCATGGGTGCCTCGTATTATTTATACAGGGCTGGTAGAATATCCACATGCAAAAACTGCAGGATTAAAAGAGATAGAAAAAAGATGGGTAGCATTTGACCTGTATGAGAAAAAAAATCCAGCTAAAGATTTTAATTACAGGTTTTTTAATGGTGGTCATTATGCTTTGCAAACCTCATTGGATATTCCTGTACGGGAATGTACACTAATAAATATTCACCCGGTAAATAAAAAATTTACCATTAAGTTACCGGATGTAATACCCAAAATATGGGTAGATGGCCGCAAGGGTACTTTAAAAGAAACAATACCGGTAATACACAGCATTATTATTGAAGCCGACGAAAACCGGTTAAGTATTGTTTGGTGTGGCAGAGCCGCTGCTATCCGTCCTTATTTTCCTGAAGAATTAAAAACAATGCCATTTAAAGTGGAATGGAAAGGCAGGTAATTTAATAAAATGATGTTATTTACATTGCAGGTTAATTGATAAACTCATTTAGTACAAATTATTCTATCACAATAAAAAAACAATGTCATTAAACAATTTCGATTATCAGCTACAATGGTCAAATTTTGCACCACAATCCGACAGCCCCCCCGGCCAGACTGAATATGCACAGATTCATCCCGATACTACTTTTACTAATTTCAGGATGGGCAGAATTGGCCGTTCTGTAACCATTGCCAGCGTTAATATAAACATCAGGCTCATACTTTCAGATTGCTGGGTGGTTGCAGCACGCAGAACAGACGAACTTTTGAAACATGAACAGGGGCATTATGATATTATGGCCATTGGGGCAAGAGCCATGTATAACAGGTTGTTGAATCTGAGAGAAAATAGCGTAAGCGACCTGCAAAATTTTATGAATGATATTAGAGAAAATTTCAGAACCAATGTCCGGGATGTTGACAACCGTTATGATACGGCCACCAATCACGGTATTAACACTGCCGTGCAACAAACCTGGGACCGTCAGATAGCCACTGTGAAAGCCAATCCAGCAGGCACCCTTGGCGACCTCCCATCTTAATTCAGCATAGTTATAGATAGGTACTTAATCCGAGTGTGGAGTTAAATGAATGTTGTTTATCTGCAAGCCTTGTGCTCTTGTCTTGGGTAATAAGTTCAAAATCTTTGACAATATCGAGGTGTGCAGGAAATAAATAATCACATAGGAGGTTTAAAATTCTGTAATTTCTTTCTCCCGGCATGAATTGCCTTAATTGTCCATTATTTATCGGGCCAACAGTTACTACAATCTCATCTTCTCCCCCATCATAAACTGCATTGCCGGTGGTAAAATTAATCCCGAGTTGCGTATCGTTTAAACTGGAGAAAACAGGGTTTGCAGACTTTACTATTCCCTGTAAACGACTGGTAATTTTTACCGGAACCGATAATAGCAATTCAAAAACAATGGCAGCGGCTTCGTAGTCATCACGTATATCATGGATCAGCGGAAGTACCTGCAGAAAAATATCAGACTGGGCCGTATCTAAGTATTTAAATATTCCCCAGTGGCTTTTAAATAAATTTACCAGGTCATCATGGTGTGCTCCTATATCAAGCCGGCTTTCAAACAAAGCCATTTGAATACGCAAATGATTTATGGCAGCCTCA
>JBBRCM010000058.1:0-19317 GCA_038204855.1 Chitinophagales bacterium | reverse complement strand
GCCAACACAAAACCCGGTGCAGGCTTTACGCAGTAATCAACCTTTGCTGGATAAAGAAATTCTCGCTGCAACACAATATATATGGCAGCCGCAATTATCTTTTATGCCATACGATAATGAAACAAAAAAATTACCAACATTTATCTGGACCATACAATCGCTTGATAAAGACCATAAGCCCGTAACACAAACAGATGGCAATGGCGAAGGCAGAAGTGAACCCATCATATTTTTTATCAACCCCGATAAAGACAGAAAGCCTAAAAAGGAAAATTAGGTTACAAAAGCTACGCTTTAATAACTTCATTGCCATCCCGATAGCTATCGGGAGCACAGAAACATGGAAAAATATATATTCAATTCTGTGCTTCCGTGCTTTAGTGGCAATCTTATTTTGCCGGAGGCAAAATCTGGGTTAAACTTTGCCAAAGTTTGTGGGATAATTTTTTACTTTTACCCCAATGTACAACAAGTATTATTCAAAAGAAGAAGCGCTGCAAAAAGCAAAGCAATATTGTGCTTACCAGGAACGCTGCCACAGCGAGGTAAAAGAAAAACTGTACAGCTTTGGTATGAATAAAAAGGAAGTGGATGAATTACTAAGCGAACTCATCAGCGAAAATTATTTAAATGAAGAACGCTTTGCAATTTTGTACGCCGGTGGAAAATTCAGAATAAAGCAATGGGGCAAAGTAAAAATTAAATACAGTCTTAAACAAAAACAGATAAGTGAGTACTGTATTAAAAAAGCATTAGCAGCCATTGATGAAAGAGATTATACTAAAACACTTGAAAAGCTTTTTGATCAAAAATTAAAAACGATGAAAGCAGAAAAAAATATCTTTATTAAAAAAAGAAAGCTACAGGATCATTTAATGCAGAAGGGGTTTGAAACAAGCGTAGTAAGCAAATTAATTGCAACTGTTTAGTGGTCCGCAGATTTCGCAGATAACGCAGAATGTTTTTCTGCAACACGTGCCTTTCGGCAGGCAGGTTTGCGATATCTGCGGGCAAATTTTGTTTAAGATTATAAATAACGGTTTCTGCTGGCTTAATTCAAAGCATGGTGACTTTATTTATTGAATTCAGGGTTTGATATTCTACAGGCAGAACCCAAGCAAATTCATAATCAGCATTTCTCTTTTTTACAATGGCTAAACCTTCGCTGAAAGATTCGATTTAAAAAAACTGCGGCTCCACAATACCAGATACTTAGTATCCGCCACATTTACAGCTTCAAATAATTTAAAACTACCTTCGCAGCAGATATGTTACTTATGGAATTCAGTGATTTAAATTTAAACGGTCCTTTACTCAATGCGCTGGACGAAAGGGGTTACACCAATCCAACCACTATTCAGCATAAAGTTTTTCCAGTTGTAATGAGTGGAAGAGATGTTTGTGGTATTGCCCAAACCGGCACCGGTAAAACATTTGCTTACCTGCTCCCCTTACTGCGGTTGTGGAAATTCAGTAAAGATAAAAATCCGCAGATACTTGTTATTGTACCAACAAGAGAGCTGGCGGTACAGGTGGTAGAATCTGTAAAGGAATTAACGACATACATGAGTGTGGTGGCAATACCCATTTATGGCGGTGTAAATATTAATACCCAATGGAAAGATCTGCAAAACGGCGCAGATGTACTGGTAGCAACACCGGGCAGATTGTATGACCTGATACTGAATGGCGCTTTTAAAACCAAGGGCATAAAAAAACTGGTTATTGATGAAATGGATGAAATGCTTAATCTGGGTTTTAGAACACAGATAAAAAACATACTGGACCTGTTACCGCCTAAAAGACAGAACCTTTTATTTTCGGCAACCATCACAGATGAAGTGGAAGCGCTAATGAATACCTACTTTAATGATCCCGAGCGTGTGGAAGCTGCGCCAACAGGAACGCCGCTGGAAAATATTGAACAGACTTATTACGACGTACCTAATTTTTATACCAAGGTAAACCTGCTGCACTTACTGTTAACAGAAGATGGAAGCATGACCAAAGTGCTGGTATTTGCTGCAACAAAAAAACTAGCTGATGATTTGTATGAACAACTGGAAGCAAAATTTCCGGGCACTGCAGGAGTAATACATTCCAACAAAGAACAGAACCACCGCTTTAATACCGTAAAACAATTTCAGGATGGTACTTACCGTTTTATAATAGCAACCGATATTGTTGCCCGTGGTATTGATGTGGCCGAGGTAACACACGTTATAAATTTTGATGTACCGGATGTACCTGAGAATTATATACACCGCATTGGCCGTACAGGCCGGGCCGATAAAAAAGGTATCGCCATCAGTTTTATAACTAAAAGGGAAAAGCCTTTGCAGGACGCTATTGAAGCCCTGATGAAACAACCCATCCCAATGTCTCCATTACCGGCTCACCTGGTCATCTCCGATGAACTAACAGAAGATGAAAAGCCAAAGGTTTTCATGAAGACCATCCAGTTAAAAATTCCAAAGAAAGAAGAACGGGGTCCGGCATTTCATGAAAAATCTGCCAAAAACAGCAAAGTAAATTTTATTGTAAAGAAGAAAGACCGCATGATGAAAAAATATGGGAAGCCGATTAAGCGGGCGCCAAAGAAATAATTTTTCTCTGCTTTATTTAATACAGCTATGCAATTATTTATCCTCATCATTTTTATTCTGGCAATTATTTATACCATTAAGTTTTTACAGAAAAAGAAAGTTACGGTTACTGACCCAGTGCCGGTGTTACTTAAAAATATCCTGGAAGAGC
This sequence comes from Chitinophagales bacterium, assembly GCA_038204855.1. Classification (GTDB taxonomy): domain Bacteria; phylum Bacteroidota; class Bacteroidia; order Chitinophagales; family Chitinophagaceae; genus Ferruginibacter. Next base: position 16,560 of record JBBRCM010000058.1, on the reverse strand, counting down.
GGGTTCCTTTTTACCAGCAGTTAGCCAGAGATAAACAAACCGAATTTGAAGAGCGGACTGCACATTTTTTAACGCAGGTAAAAATAACAGGAGTTAAAACACTTGTTGAAGATATTGACCGCATATTGATTGCAGCCAGTGCCATCATTCCTATTTTTAATTTTGCCGGCTGGGAATACAAAAACCTGCACGAAGTGTTGCTTTATCCGGATTCATTCAGTCATGAATTTGAACAGCAGGGCGAAGGAAGAAACATTTTAGGTATGGTGGGCAGCGGAGCAATGAACCATGTGATGATACTCTCTCAGTTTGAACTGCGACAATCTTTTTCAAATGAGTCGGGAAAAAATAATACGGCCATACATGAGTTTGTACACCTGCTTGATAAAACCGATGGCGAAATTGATGGTGTGCCGGAATCCTTACTGGACAGGCAATACATTAAACCTTGGTTGCAACTGATGCAGCAGAAAATCCAGGAAATTTATGACGACAGATCAGATATTAATCCGTACGGCGCCACTAACGAAGCAGAATTTTTTGCTGTAGTATCAGAGTATTTTTTCGAGCGACCCGATCTGCTTAAAGAGAATCATCCGGAGCTATACGAATTACTGTTGAAGATTTTCAATCATCCATCTGGCAATTAAATCTGATAGTTTTAATTCCTTTGATTTAAAAACTGTCAGCCTGAGCTTGTCGAAGGCGGGTTCATTCTGGCATACCGGCTTCGACAGGCTCAGCCTGACACTCTGTTTCTTTGTCAGACAATTTCTGCAACATGCCGGTGAATATTTTGGCCAGCAACCGAAGTAAAAAATTAATAAACTACTTTGTTTTTGAGAAGATGTAAGCTCTTAAAAAATTGAATTATATTTAATAGAAGATTCACCAAAATAATTTCTAAAAACAGCAGAATGGATAAGTTGTTATACCCTCGTTTTTTAATAGTGAAGGATGATTTCTACCTTGACCCGGATGAAGTTTATAAAACAGCGCTGCAGGCTCATTATTACGAACCGGAGTATGTAACCGGTTTCAGGAGCACACATGTATATCATCCCAAAGGAATAAAAGCCAGGCTCGAAAAAATACTGGGAATAAAAATTACCCGCTGGGATACTGACCCCGTTGATGAGAATGGCGTTTTTTACCAGGGTTTTTCCCACGGGAAGAAAAAAGAAATTCCCGGTGTTCATTCTGATCAACCTTATAACGATATTACCGTGGTAGTGTATTTAACGCCCGGTATTCCTCTGCACTGCGGCACATCTTTATGGATGCATAAACAAACAGGATTAATTGACCCGGCTACACCCGCAACAGCAAGAAAACATAAAATGACATTTGCCGACCTGAAAAACCAGTTGGAACACGAAAGTGAAAACCGCAGTAAATGGATTGAAATTGACAGGGCCGGTTACCGCTTTAACCGCATGGTTGCTTATCCTTCCGGTGCTTTTCACTCAGCTACCAACCATTATGGGGGCGGTTTAAAAGGCGGGCGTATTTACCAAACCTTCCGCATTGGGGTTGACTGGAATACATTTAAAATGCAATAGTGCCAATATTATTCTTCGAAAAATTTTCGCAGCGAATGCTGGTAAGCATAAAGATCAGTGGTTGATTTAAATACCATTTGTTTCATCAGTTGCAGCTTTTCTTTATCCGTAATCTGCATAGCCATCGCCCAAAGAGAAAGATCTTCCATAATTTTCATCTCTGCAATAGAAAGTTTGCTGCTTTTTAGCTGTACACGTTTGCAAAAATTTTCAACCGCCTGTTCACGGGCGTGCTGGTAATTATTTTTCCAATCTTTTTTTATGGCGTTTAATACCTGTGTTGAAATTTGAATTACATCCGCAGGGATACTGTTGCCCAGGTTTAAAGCAATATTACCTTCGGTAAAACCAACCAGTATTTTGGCGCTACTGCGGTAATTTTTCCGGCTCCGTATTTTTTGTTGCTCCAGTTCCGCCTGTTCAAATATTTCATTGTTAACCGACCTGAAACCAAACCGGTAATAAAACCAGAATGCACCACTGGCAATGGCATCGGCGTTATCGGCCCCAAATTGAAAAGGTTCCACTTCAAAATAACTGATATCAAAAAACTGTTTATACACCCGCAGTAACTGGCACAATAAGTAACCCGATTCTCCGCCGCGGTATGGTTCAAAAACATTAAAACCAACCTTCGCCCTATTTCCAAAAACCCACATGCCTCCATAAGAAACAGGTAACCCATTCTTAAAAATGGTAAAGCCCATATAGGTTTCCAGCGGCAATTGCCTTTCGGGATACATGCTATAAATGGCCATAGTTAAACCCCGTTCCAAAACAATGTACCGCATCGAATCTTCCTGCAGGTATGAAGCCGGATCAATCTCCCGCTCTGTTAACGACATGGCATATTTTATCACTTTAACCAGTTGCGCTTTTCCGCTTTTTCCCAAAACTTTTTCAGGCACTACCGGTTCATGTGGCAATGGCTCATTAGTCAATCGCACATGATCAAATCGTTTCAGCATATCCTGGTGATAATAAACAGGCTGATGCGGTATGCGGTTATAAGTACGTGAAAACTGTTTGCCTTTGGGAACAACCTGCACAAAAAGATTAAGGCCGCCTGATAAAAGATCTTTTGCCTGCGGATATTCTTTTAAAGCCTCAAGCTGCCCATGCACAAAATTCAGGTACTGCCTAGGTTTCAGGCCCAGCACCGCCAACAGATCTTCAGCATTTAATCCGGCCGTGGTTTCGGCTTTTAATAAAGAAGGCAGTGTTATATTCAATACCTCATTTAATGTTAGTTTGGGATTATAGAAAGAATCGAAAGCAAGAGTACAATCTTTTTGCTCCAGCGACCAACCCAATAAATCAGGCGAAAAACTGGTGATGGTTTCTGTAAACGGCAGCCCCGAATTTTGAGGCAGTGATTTTTTAATGGCAGCGTAATTTTTTTTCAGGTGGAGTGTAATGCGGCTCAGTTCATTTTCGGCAAGCCTGCGTAAATCCGCATTGCCTGGGTAGGCGCATAAAAACAATAAACTGTCATGATAACCGGGCAAATACTTGCCGGCGGGTAAAGCCATGCTGCCCAGTGTTTGCAGCAAATCTTTTTTAGCCAGGTTTGCACCCTCATCCATGTAAACTGCAATTTCTTTCAACGATTGCAGGCAACGGACAAACTTATTTTTTGTTTTTGGCAAAGGAGGGTTTATCTGCATCGGTTAATTTTTATACCAGGGTTTATATGTTCAATTTAGGCATAAATTTTAAATGGGCAATTGTGCAGCTAGGGATTTTAATTTTATAATGTTTTTGGGAGAAATAAAAAAGCTGGTACTGTTTTGCAAACAGTTAACCAGCGTATTGTTTTTCGCCGAAAAGTTTCCGGCAAAAAAATTCATGTAAAATCTTCTCTTATTTCTTACCCGAAACTTTTTTTACAACTCTTTTAATTGCCTTTTTTGCCGGAGCCGCTTTTTTTGCTGTGGCTTTAACCGCTTTCTTTGACGGGGCTACTTTTTTCACTGCTTGTTTAAAAGCTTTTTCAGATTGTACTGCTTTTTTCTCTACCTTTTTAACTGTTGCTTTTACAGCCTTTTTTACCGGAGCAACTTTTTTCGAAATCGCTTTCTCCACTTTTTTTACTTCCACTTTTACGGCTTTTTTGGGTGCAGCAGCTTTCTTTTTAGTGATTTTCTGAATGGTTTCTTTTACCGTATCTATGGCACCGGTTACCATATCTTTAGCGCCAATTGCCATATTAACTGCACGATCTTTTGCCACAATTATCTCACCTGTAAGGTGTCCAAGCTTTCCGGCTATTTTTTCTATCATTGGTTCCTCAACTTTTTTTTGAGAACTGCTTTTTTTCTTTGCCATTTTAATTAAGTTTAGTGGTTATAAATATCCCTAAAATCAGGGCTGTTTTTACTTTAACAAAAATAACGCCATTTTATATTTTCAGATGCCGCATATCAAACTCCGGCTTTCTTCCTTTTATTAATGCATAAAAAGCAATGATCTTTTTCAGGTCCGCTTCTTCATCATTGCCTGCAAAAAAAGCTTCACCAATTACCACCAGTTTGTTTGCATAATCAAAACCAATGGGTACAATCGGCACTCCTGCTTTTTTGGCAATATGGTAAAAGCCGGTGCGTAATTTATCAATACGTTTTCTGGTTCCTTCCGGAGAAATACCCAGCATAAAAGTTTCGTTGGCATTAAATAATGCTACAACCTGGTCTACCATGCCCTGTTTAGCAAAGCGGTCAACCGGAGTACCGCCCATTTTACGCAACACCCATCCCAGCGGCCATACAAACAATTCTTTTTTAGCAAGAAACCTTGCGTGCTCTATATGCATGGCCTGCCGTGCAACAAAGCCCGTCATCACATCAACCCAATGTGTATGTGGGGCAACGGCCAGTACAATTTTTTTGTATTGATAAGGAAATGTACCGGATAGTTTCCAGCCAAAAATTTTCCAGTAAAGGTTTAAGAAGAAGCGAAGCATTGAAGAAAGGTAAATGAATTTTCGATGTAAACAGTACTTAGAAAAAGCAGAAGTGATAAACAGTTTTTTACAAAATTGAATTTAGCCACGAAGACTCGAAGACACAAAAGAAAATGCGTAGCATTTTTCTACTTCGTGCCTTTGTGCCTTCGTGGCAAATCCTTTTCGCAGCGAAGCTGAGAAAAAAAATCTTATTTTCATTTGCAAAGAGTTTAAAACATTTTTATGAGTGCCTCAGACTGACAGCAAAATTATTAGTAAGGATTTAAAACTAAGACACTACCGAAAAAGCAATGCTTCCGGTAATTTAAAAATAATGCTTAACAGCTCTTAAAAAATTTACCCGGCTGTTCTTCCAGCATAGTTTCAATTTTTTTTGCAGCATTGGTAATAGAAAGCCCGCCGAGATTTGTGCAGCGAAGCGTATGATGTATCTGGTCCCCAACAAGTTTCATAGTTTCTATCACTTCATCCAGCGGTATCAGTTGCTCATAATTTGATAAAGCCATATTGGCACAGGAAACAGCGTTGGTTGCTGCCATTACATTTCTTCCGAGGCATGGGGCTTCTACCCGGTTGCCGATAGGATCACAAATAATACCAAGTGAATTTTGCAATGCCAGCGAAGCAGCAGCAATGGACTGTTGCAGTGTTCCGTTTTTCATGCCAACAATTGCAGCAGCAGCCATACCTCCACCCGAACCGGTTTCGGCCATGCAGCCTCCAACTTCTGCAGCAAATGTTGCATGTGCGGCAATAAATACACCAATCAACCCGGCTGATAACATGTGTTTTACCAATTCATCTTCGGGTAATTGCATACTATGAGCGATACCAAATAAAGCGCCGGGTAATGCACCACAACTGCCGGCAGTTGGTGCAGCAACTATAACACCCATCGAACTTTTTACTTCCATCATGGCACTTACATACATGATGATACGGTTATTGGCATCGCCCCCAACCAGTTTATCTTCCGCCATCTTTTCTTTAAACTGAACTGATTGACTTCCCAATATCCTGTCTTCATAATGTGTTCCTTTTAAGCCCAGTTCAATAGCATTGCCCATAATGTGTACAATGCGTCGCATTTTTTCAAAGACGGCTACCGGCGAAATATTTCCACGCATACTTTCATAATCTACGGCAAGCTCCCAAAGTGATTTGTTTTTATCTACATTATATTCCATCATTTCATTGCAGGTGATAAACGGGACAGCTAAGTTTTTTCTGGCCATCACCGGCAATACAGGCTCCAGGTATTTTATAAACGAAACAGATTCCATTGCCAGCAACTCATTGCAAATGGCTTTATCTGGAAAAGCCTGCGATTTTATTTCTATAAAACATCTTTCGCCAGTATGCAATTCGATATGATCAAAAGGAATGGATGCTTTGATATAGGAAATTATTTTTTCAGGATCACTGCAATAAATAAGTGTTTCAAAATAATCACCGGCCATAGAAACAGGTACCCCATCAATTTCGGTCACTTCAATCATGCCGCCGCCGGTAGAAATGGCAGTAAGCTTTCTTGTTTCTTTCTGATTACTGAGTGTTAATTTATAGGTGTTTGGATGATCTGCTCCAATGTCTGTAATATTTATAGTAACATTTATTCCGGCAGTAACAATATGTTTATCAGACTGGGGCAGTCTTTCATCATCAGCATCCCAACCGAGAAAACCACCAAACAATCCCATATCTGAACCCTGGCTTTTGTGTGTGGTGGCAAGCGAACCATTCGGATCAAATTCTATCAGTACATCCTTAATAATATCATCCATCAGGTTTCTGCACAAACGGGCAATACGTAATGAAGCTGCACAATGAGAACTGGAAGGCCCACGCATAACCGGGCCAATCACATCGTTGAATATACTGGGATATGTACTCATGTTTTGAGTTTTGAATTGACCAGTAAGTTACAAATTATTTTTCCAAAATTTTTCCATAGTTCGCCGCATGTGCAGTGTGGTATTTTTTCCCTGGCTGATACCGTGATCCCTCATCGGGTAAGACATCATGGTAAACAGTTTGTTGTTTTTAACCAACTCATTTACCAGCATTTCAAAATTCTGGTAATGTACATTATCATCACCTGTTCCATGAATGATCATCAGGTTGCCCTGTAATTTTGAAGCGTGCGTTAAAGGAGACCCTTCACGATATCCTTCTTTATTGTCATCAGGTAAACCCATGTAACGTTCCTGGTAAATATTATCATACAATGTCTGCAGTGCAACAAAGGATACCGCAATACCAGTTTTAAAAACATCGCCATGACGGAACATACTGTGCAAGGTCATTTGTCCGCCGCCACTCCATCCCCAGATACCAATATGGCTGGTATCGATAAAAGAATAAGTGCTAAAAATTTTCTTTGCAGCATTGGCCTCGTCATCGGCCGCAAGCAAACCTATCTGCCGGTAAATACATTTTCTGAATGCCCGGCCACGGGGAACTCTGGTGCCACGGGGGTCAACACTAATAACTACACAACCCAGTTGGTTTGCCAGGTATTGGTGCCAGAGGTTGTCGCCGGTGCCCCAGTTATCCTGGACGGTAGATCCTGCAGGTTCGCCATACACATGAAAGATTACCGGGTATTTTTTTTGTGGATCAAAACCAATGGGTTTTAGCATCCAGGCATCCAGCACCACATCCCCAATATCAACTTTAAAAAATTCTTTAGGCACCAGGCCAAGTTCAGCGATCCTGTTTTTTAAAACTGTATTATCCTCCAGTAATTTTATTTCTTTGTGTGTTGAGAGGTCGATTAGTGAGATCCGTCTTGGAGTAGTTGCATTTTCAAAACTATGTATTGCATATTTTGCATCTGCAGAAATTTGGTACGAATGCTGGCCCGGCATATTTGCAGGAGAAACCCGTTCTGCTTCGCCGCTGCCATCAAGCCTGCTGCGATAGAGATAACGTTGCGTATAATTTTGCGGCGAAGCAATATAATAAACATAACCACCGGCAGCATCAATACAATTAATGTTAACCACATCAAAATTTCCCTTCGTTATCAGTTTCATTTCTTTACCATCACGGGATACTTTATACAAATGCATCCAGCCATCTTTTTCACTGGTCCAGGTAAAAGATTTTGTGTTGTCCAGCCATTCTATGTTATCGTATATATCAAGAAAGGCACTGTCTTTATCAGTAAGAATATTTTGCAGTGCCATGGTTTTAGTGTTACCTATCCAAACCTTATTGGTGTTCTGTAAACGGTTCAGTTGCTGTATCATCACTTCATCAGATCCCGGTATATAATCCATACGGGCTACATAATTATTTCTGGGATCGCCGGGTACATTAAACCATTTTGTTTTACCGCCGGCTGCGGAAATGATGCCAACTTTTACCGCAGAATTGGGCGTACCAACTTTTGGGTAGGGTAATGGAATTGGTTTTGAATAATTGGAATCAACATTATCAATCAGGTAAAATGTTCCTACACCTTTGGTGTCCGATTGCCAGTAAGCAATATTTTTTCCATCGGGGCTCCAGCGAAACCCATCACGGTCGTCTAGTTCTTCCTCATAAACCCAATCAAAAGTTCCGTTGATGATATTATTACCGCCATCCTTTGTCAGTTGAGTAATTTTATTGGTTGCTACATCTTCCACATAAATATTCAGTTTGCTTACATATGCCACCCTGCCCCCATCAGGCGAAAACTTTGCAAACATTAAGGTGGCTTCTTCCAGATTTTTACCTAACTGGCTTAGTTTTCCGGTTGCCAGATTCAGTACCCAGTAATCGCCCCGGGAGTTTTGCCGCCACACTTTACGGGTGTTGGTAAACACCAGTAGTTTACTGTTATCATCCGACCAGGTATAGTCCGCAATGGCTAGAGGTTTGCCTGCTACGGCAGGTATCAATTGTTTTGCACTCACCAAAACTTTTTTTGTTCCGCTGCTTACATCATAAACAACAATATCATTTCCTTTTACTTCTGCATTATTCTCTAGGGTTGAGTAGCCCTTGTTATCTTTCATCCATCTTACCGGGCCAAATCCTTTTGAACCATACAGCCGTTTTTCATAAATATCTTCCAGCGTCAGCGCTTTGTTATTATTTTGGGCAAGGCTAATATTGCAAATAGATGCAACAAAAAAAAGTAGTAAGAAATACTTTATTCTGATCATGATACAATTGTTTAAGTGGTGATAATATTTTTTATCATTGTTGTTCGATAAAGGTAATTAAACCCTTGCTATCATTGACCTCACCCCCAACTGAGCTACGCTCGTTCTCTTCGCTTTGCTCAAGAACTCCAAAGGAGAGGGGGCTTAGAACTCAATTTATGCAATATTTTCTCTAATAATTATTTAACACGTATTAGTTAACCTCATACACATTTCCCTTGATGGTGTTGAACTCAACAATTTCATTTGGTAGTTTTTTATAGCCGATTATTTTATTATTGCTGCTGATCTTTAATCCTGGTTTATATTCTATTCTGCATGTATTGCCTGTTTTTGATAATATTTTTAATCGTTTTATTATTCTGTTCTCCCAGGCATAATCCAGTTCAAAACCACCCCTTGCGCAAACCCCTTTATATTCACCCGTATTCCATTCATCAGGCAGGGCAGGTAGTAATTTAATAAAATCTTCCTGGGATTGCATCAGCATTTCTGTAACAGCAGCCGTTACACCAAAAGCACCGTCAACCTGTAACGATCTTCCGCACAAGGCAAATAAAGAAGCACAACACTGTTCTTTTAAATATCCCTTGTAAATTTTATTGGCCCGGTTGCCATCGCCAAGCCTTGCCCACAGCGCCATTTTCCAGGCTCTTGAAAAACCGGTAGCGCCATCTCCTCTTTCATTCAATACTTTTTTGTATGCCTCAATTAATGCAGGGGTTCTTTTTTCATACAAAACCTTACCTGGGTACAAACCATACATGTGCGAAAAATGCCGATGATTTTTTTCCAGTGATTTCCAATCATCAGCCCATTCCTGTAATGAACCATCAGCGCCTATTTGTGGCGGCACCAGTTTTTCTCTTGCTGATTTTACCTGTTGAATAATGTCTTCTTTTTTTCCAAGGATTGAAGACGCTTCTCCAAAATAACCAAACAGGTCATAGAGTATCTGCATGTCAATGGATGATCCTGCACAGATGGTAGTGCCTTCCCTGAATCCTGCTGTTACTTCATCAAAATAGGGTTTGTTACCACCACCATCTGGAAAATTTTCAGGCGATGTGGAAGGATTTGTTACCAACCATTTTCCATTGGGATGCGGCACTAAAAAATCCATAAAGAATTGTACCGAACCTTGAATGACAGGATAAATATCTTTAAGATAAGCGGTATCACGGGTGTATTGATAATGCTCCCAAAGTTGTGTACAGAGCCAGGCGCCGCCAACAGTAAAAGTTCCCCAGGTGGGCCCATCCATGGGGGCTGCAACCCGCCATATATCTGTGTTCTGGTGCAGCACCCAGCCTTTGGCACCATAATGTTCACGGGCAACCTGCGTGCCTTGATCGGTGATTTCTTTCATCAGCCTGGCCAATGGTTCGGCACATTCAGAAAGGTTGCTGCTTTCAACCGGCCAGTAATTCATTTCGGTGTTTATGTTGGTGGTATATTTCGAATCCCAGGCCGGATTCATATCATCATTCCAGATCCCCTGCAGGTTCGCAGGTTCAGTTCCTGGTCTTGATGAAGCGATCATGAGGTACCTGCCAAATTGATAACTGAGTGCAGCCATGGAAGGGTCAGCTTCGGTCTGAATTTTTTGTATCCGTTCGGTTGTTGGTAAAAACGAATTGGCGTTTGTTGGCAAATGAAGCGAAACCCTATTGTAATATTTTTTATGATCCGCAACGGCCGATGCAGCAATGGAAGCAAATGTTTTGTTTTGAATAGTTGCAAAATAATCAGCTATTCTTTTATGCTCATCGGCACTCACATCTTTGTAATTAATAAAATTAGTGGCGGCAGCAAAGTATAAAGTAACCGCATTGGCATTTTCAATAACCAGGTCAACACCATCAGTTCTCATAGTTCCACCTTCTGGCATTGCTTTAATGCGGGCTTCGTATTTTATTTTTCCTGCTACACCCATATAGTCGGCCGATTTACCGGTTAATACCAATCCATCGTTTCCAAAAGGGTCCATCCTGATGTAGTCTGTTGCATAATTGGAGTGTGTTTGATTTCTTAACCCACGCAGGTTGGCTGTAAAAGAAATGCTGCCGGGCTTATCAGCCGTGATGCGTATAACGATCACCTGATCCGGTGCCGATGCAAATACTTCCCGCCGAAAATTAATTCCATTTGATTGATAGGCAACACCGGCTATGCCATTCTCCAGGTTAAGCCATCTTGTATAGTTGGTCACAGAATCCTGGTCTTTAAAAAACAAATGCAGATTTGCAAGGCCCTGGTATTTTTGTTGTTCAACCGGGTAGCCCATTAAGTTTCGGCCAAATAAATTATGTGCCTCCAGGTATTTTCCTTCAAACACCAATTTTTGAATTTCGGGTAAAACTTTATACCCGTCTTTTACAACTGTTGAATAAGGGCCGCCAGACCAATACGTCTCTTCGTTTAACTGTATTCTTTCTTCTCCGTTCTTTCCAAACACCATCGCACCCAGGCGGCCATTACCAACCGGTAGTGCTTCGTCCCATTTTTTTGCCGGAGAACTGTACCATAATAAGGAGGAGGGATCAAAGTTTTTGTTTTTTATCAACGCCGATATATCTTTTTCCTGTGCACAAACCGAAGCTGTTGTAAGTATAAATAGTATCGAAAAAAAGAGCTTGCAAAATTTCATAATTGAAAAATGGTTTAAAGCGTTCCAGAAAATTAAAGAGGCAGGAGAAAACAAAGAAAAATTTACAGCTTTAAATGTAACTAAATTCTTGCTTTTATTTTATTGGGCTGATAAAAAAACTTTTAAAAGCCAGAATCAAAGGTATCATGCGGGTAAAAAGATTTTCTGATACCTGAATACTGCATTAATGCTTCGGTAGCATATTCATTACTTTCATTCGCCCAGTCCGCTTACCGTTTTCACTCCTGTTGTTATTCTTTGTAAAAACCCTGGAATTTGCAAAAGCTGATTGAAGAACTAATTAATGATTATACGATTGATATGAACGGTTAATAGTTCTGTTAAAAAGACAATTTTTACAAAATTGAATTTAGCCACAAAGACACTAAGACACAAAGGAAAATGCGTAGCATTTTTCTACTTCGTGCCTTTGTGCCTTCGTGGCAAACCCTTTTCGCAGCGAAGCTGAGAAAAAAGTCTTTCTTGCCCGGACGCTGCCATCACCGAAAGAGACAAAAGAAATTTTAAAAGCAATCCTGGTTTTTCCCCCCGAAAATAAAAACAGTATATTCGTCAAGCACATTTATCAAAACCATCAACCATGAAATCAGATTACGAAATAGCCCAGCAAAACATCATGCAACCCATAACCGCCATTGCCGATGCCATGGGCCTCCCGCAGGAAATGCTGATACCATACGGCCGCTACAAAGCCAAGATAGACATCAAAGAATTTGACGAGCAAAAAATAGCCGCAGCAAAATTAATTTTAGTAACCGCCATAACCCCCACCAAAGCCGGCATTGGTAAAACAACTACTTCGGTAGGTTTATCCGACGGCTTAAAAAAACTGGGAAAGAAAGTAGTGCTTGCTTTGCGTGAACCATCCCTTGGTCCCTGCTTTGGAATGAAGGGCGGCGCAGCAGGCGGCGGCTTTTCGCAGGTAGTACCCATGGAAGAGATCAACCTGCATTTCACCGGCGACTTCCACGCCATCACCGCCGCAAACAATAACCTGGCAGCCCTGCTCGATAATTTTCGTTTTTATAACCGTGGCAAACCCGAAGGTATTAAAACGGTGTTATGGAAACGTTGCCTCGATGTGAACGACCGAGTGCTGCGTAAAATTGTTACGGCGCTCGATACGCCCAACAATGGCATCCCCTCCGAAACCGGTTTTGTAATTACCCCCGCCAGCGAAATTATGGCGGCGCTTTGTTTATCCGAAGGGCTGGATGAACTGCGTAAAAAGATAGATAACATTTTACTCGGCTTCACTTTTGCCGGCGAGCCTTTTACCACCAAAGACCTCGGTGTTACCGGCGCCATTACCGCCCTGTTAAAAGATGCCATACAGCCCAACCTGGTGCAAACCCTCGAAGGCACACCCGCCATGATACACGGCGGCCCCTTTGCCAATATTGCTCACGGCTGCAATTCGTTAATGGCAACCAAAACAGCCATGCAGTTTGGCGATTATGTGGTTACCGAAGCCGGCTTTGCAACCGACCTGGGTGCCGAGAAATTCTTCAACATTAAATGCCGCAAAGCAGGACTGCAACCCGCCATGAGTGTGCTGGTAGCCACCTCGCAGGCATTAAAACTAAGCGGCGGTGCCGATGCAAAAACCATGATGCTGCCTGATATGGCCGTGCTTACCAAAGGCGTTCGCAATCTGGAAAAACATATCAGCATCCTCAAATCTTTTAAACAAAAAGTATTGGTGGTACTTAACCGCTACGGGTTTGATACCCCCGAAGAAATTGCCTGGCTGCGTAACTGGTGTGCCGAAAAAGAAGTTGCCTTTGCCGTAAACGATGGCTTTACCCACGGCGGCGAAGGTGCATTGGAAATGGCGCAGGCCGTGGTTGATATCTGCAACGATCCCTCGCCGGCCATACAACATACCTACGAGCTAAGCGATGATATAGAAACCAAGATTCGCAAAATTGCCACAAAAATTTACGGTGCAGATGATGTGGTACTGTATAAAAAAGCGCAGGACATGATCAAAAAAATAAAACAACTGAGGCTCGAGCATTTACCCGTTTGCATGGCCAAAACACAATACTCTTTTACGCACAACCCTCTGCAAAGCGATGTGTACAGCGGGTTTAAAATAGATGTGGATGACCTGGTAATTAACCAGGGCGCCGGTTTTATTGTAGCTGTTTGTGGCGAAATGGTGCGTATGCCGGGCCTTCCCAAAATACCACACGCAAATAATATTGATGTGGTAGATGGGAAGATTGTTGGGGTGAGTTAGGGGGAAGAGTAGTGGTATGCAGGTGCAGGCTCTTTTACACGCCGCGGTATCATACCGCTGCGCATGGCTGGGCTATGAAGACCCGGGGGAAAAGCAAAAATAATTTTTGTATAAAGGTAGCAATATTACTACCTTTATAATTCAATAAAATTTAATTACTAAAAAACATTTAGGGAGGAAATGACGAATGAATAATAAAATATCACTTAATGAAAAGTACAGAGTTTCATCGGCTGGTTAAAAAGAATGGCTGGACCCTGATTAGGGTAGCAGGCAGCCATTATATTTATGAAAAAAACGGACAGACATATCCCGTTCCTTTTCATGGAGCTAAAGAGCTTGGAAAGGGTTTAGAAAAAAAGATGAAGAAGGAAATGGGTATTAAGTAATTTCTTTCCATGTTAAAACCTGGGGTTAGTCGCCTTGTTGCTTAAAACAGATGGGAACACGAAAATCTCGATTTGTTTAAAAATAATTTAAAACGAAGATTAAAATCTACATGAACACACAACGCAAAACAAAAGAAACGAACTTTAAGAGCAAGAAGATTAAAATTATTATTGAAAGAAGTAAAGACTCCTTTACCTCCTATGCTGAAAATGTGCCGGGAATATATGGTCATGGCGATACTGTTGACGAAGCAAAGCAATCTGCTTTAGAAGGATTAGACTTATTAAAAAAACATAACCAGGAAAAAAACATTCCGAATATCTTAAAAGGGAATTATGAAATAGTTTTCAAATTTGATGCTGAAAGTTTTTTAAATTTCTATAAAAAAATATTTACCAATGCCGCTTTGGAGCGTATGACAGGTATTAACCAAAAGCAATTTCAACATTATGCCTCCGGGTTAAAAAAGCCTCGTTTAGCCCAGGTAAAAAAAATTGAAACGGCTATGCACACTTTGGGAAAGGAATTAATTTCAGTAGAACTATAGTTTACTGATTAATTTTTTATATCTCCAAAAAAATCAAACTTTTTTGATATTCTCTTGAAGCAATATGCTCAAAGTGCGGGGCTTTGTGCGGTAGACACGCCAGGCCAATTTTAAAATTGATATAGATGACCTGGTAATTAACCAGGGCGCCGGTTTTATTGTAGCCGTTTGTGGCGAAATGGTGCGTATGCCCGGCCTGCCAAAAATACCACTGGCAAATAATATTGATGTGGTGGATGGGAAGATTGTTGGGGTGAGTTAAGCAAAGAGGCCGACTGTATTAGTCAATATTGACAAAAAAATTGTTAGCCCTTTCACACGGTCTGTAGTAAGGCATTTGGAAGCATTAATAAAAAAGGAATACTCTTTTCATATTTCACTTCGTAATAGTTTACACCAATTTGTAAATTCCTGTAATAGGTTTCTCTGTTGTTCCAATAGTTTTTTTCTGACGTGATGCACCAGGCATTTTCACCAAGCATTTTTACTAAAAACCATTTCTCAATCAGCCGTGTTGCTCTTCCGTTGCCGTCAACAAAAGGGTGAATATTTACAAACACCAGGTGTATGTAAGCAGCGTAGTAAAATATTTCGGATACTGTCAATTTTCGTTTTTGTAAAATTGAAATGTCACTAAACAGTTTTTCTAATTCCTGTTTTATAAACTCAGGTTCAACTGCTAAATAAATCAGCCGTCCTTCACTTCTCACACCAACTTTCACTTTTCTTATTTTGCCCCGTTCTTTTTTAATAAGAATTGATTGCGTTAAAATTTCGTGAGCTTTCAACATGTTGTAAAGCGTCAGTTCATTTTCTCTTGCAAATTGGTAAGCTGCAATAAGTTCTTCAATCTCCTTAATTTCTCTTGTTTTCAGGTGCACATTAAATTCACTTGATTTTAAGTAAGTGTCGAAACTAACCGTATTGCCCTCAATGTTTGAGGAGTGAACGGCCGAATTTGCAAGATAAAATCTGAAGTCATCAATACTTTGCTCTTTGTCTTTCAGCCTGGCAAAGGCGGTTTCAATATCAACGGGCAGTAGTTTTTTATACTCATTGAAGTAGTCTTGATTCAAAATCTTTAGTACAAAAATCATAGTTTAAAGATACCGAAAAAAAGCTGCCTTACTGAAGTGAAAACTGTCACAAATCAGCTTTTACTTAACGCCAGCAGTGTCAAACAAAAGGGTGGGGACAGGTTGTCCCTGCCCTTGTTAAAACTGCCACAAAAGTAGGGCATTAAATACCCTTCAAAGGGTACAGTAAATAATTATACGCTTGCTTATCTTTATGCTAAACACATAACCATGCGATATCTTTTAATCAGTTTGTTAAGTTTAATCAGTTTTTGCGCAGTGGCGCAGGTAAGCAAAATTAACCCGGCCCTGCAAAAACCATATTTACCCAAAGAAGTTAAAGGCCTTTATATTGGTATGCCAAAGCAAGATGCCATGAAACTACATAAGGCAATGCGGGTGCCCAGAAACCCAGGACTTGAATACCCGGTAGAAAATTTTAAAACCGGGGATGTAAAACAGATAACCTGCCAGGTAACCAATGAAGACAAGACGGTTTACGAATTTATTGTTGCATACCGAAGCACTGCCAAAGCCATCGCCGTTGCTAAAAAACTATTTGGAAAGCCTAATGACGCAAGCGACAGGTTTCCCCTGGGATGGAAAATAAAACTGGATGACGGACTTGTGTTGAAATGCTGGATATTTAAAAACAAGATCTGCATTGCCGACAGCAGGCAATTTTAAACATAGCAGCCCGGTTTTATGGTGGCCCTTTGTAGCGAAATACCGCCCATGCCCGGCCTGCCAAAAATACCACAGGCAAATAATATTGATGTAGTGGATGGGAAGATTGTTGGGGTGAGTTATACCAAAGTGAAATATTAAATAGTCCAAAAGTTGCCTTCAAAAATATAGCTATAAGCACAAGTAGATTTTACCATAGTTTCATTAACAGTTTTTGCTTCTTCATAAATAAATTTACTTAAGCTTTCAAGTGTATGAAA
>JBBRCM010000057.1:0-19334 GCA_038204855.1 Chitinophagales bacterium | reverse complement strand
ATATCAGCTATGTACTTTTGGCAATCTTCATCTGTCTTAAAGTGCTGGTTAAATTTTATAGAATTCATACCAGCAAATTTATCCCGTTTTTCCATAGCTGAATATATGGAATATTGGGATAACTAAACGCCTATACCTATTTCAATATATACCAGCATCGGAATTTTTAAATGACATGATCAGGATCTTATTTGCTCCTCTTCTTCTTCATCATGATTATCGGGCAGGTCGTCTGTCCAGTCTTCCTCAGGCAGGTTATCTGCATCGGCAAGCCGGTCTGTTTCTTCTGCGTTTAAAGCGGCGGCCTCGTTATCATCTTCATCGTTAATGGAATCCAGTTCTTCGGCAGTAATACCTTCTTCCTCGTAGGTTTCATCATCGGTATCCAGCCTGTCGTCTCCATCGGTAGCGGCAGAAAATTCCATGGTATCATGTTTAAGGTCGGGTTTAATGTCTTCGCTTTGGTTTTCTTTTTTCATAATGGTTGTTTTAGCAGATAGGAGGAAAAACTGTGCCAATATTTTTATGTAAGGTACAAATTCTCAATAATTTCCCTATAACCCCTGCCAATGGGAATGGATACGCCATTGGTCTCCACCATTTCGGCATTGTAAGATTCTATCTTACCGGAGGAAATGATAAAAGACTGATTTAGGGTGAGGCACTGGGGAAATATGTTGCTGAAGCTTTTATGAAAAAATAAAATGCAGGAAGATTTTAAAAAGAGATTCTGATGAATTAATTTTTTCTTGGAAAGATGGAATGGGTGCTGAGAGGCATCCATTTTTTATTAAGGGCTGTAGCTTATAAATGAAACACAAATCCAAGCTCCATATCTGCCAGTAAAGGATCCATCAACAATAAGTGTTTGCAACTTCAAACTAAATTAGCCATGCTTGTAACACCCCAAAATACCCTGTAGCGGGTAATTTAATTTTAATTATTACCTATATTTTTGAATATCCTAAAAATGATGATTATGCAAAAGCTGATGCTGCTTTCTTTTTTTATACTGTTGAATTTTTTTAGCGCTAATGCCCAGCCCAGCTATTACGAATTTCAAAGAAATATACAAGCCAGCAGAAACAATGCTGCTTATATAGATGCAATAGAAGCACAGGCCCGAACGCCCAACTCGCCCTATGTACGCACCGGTATAGACAGGAGTGTTTTTGACAGGCCCGTAAAAATAGTTACGGAGGCAGAACAAGAAAGGAGAGCCGAATACCGAAAAAAAGCTGCGGCTGAGTTTAAAGCCGCTGTAGATAAAATAATAGCCAAGTACGATGCTATAGATAATGTGGCAGCATTTTACAATACACTTAAACTGCCCATACTTAAAGAGGATATTTACCGGCTGTCTAAATTATCCATAACTGATGAAGCATCGTATTCTCCGGATTATGAAAACCTGCTTGAGATGTCGGCTTATGTAAAGGTTTTTAATGATGAGCTTGCTACTGCAAAGTTTGAAGACCTGGTACAAACCATTATGCAATACCAGATACTGTCGCTTACGGCCATTGAAAGCGTAAACAAACTAAAAGTAAAATTCCCCAACAGGGAGTTTGAAACAAACCTGCTTATTGTGCAGTTGTTGCCCGGTTTTTTTGACGGAATAAGCTTCGACAAATCTTTTCATAATTATTACCGGCATCTTGATTGGAAAACTATAAGCGATCAGGATCCCAAATGGGTGGAGATGACAAAACTGTACGCCGGGATTTACAAAAAATATCCAAGGCAGGTGGCCGATTTGATAGGAAAAATGCCAGGTTTTTCCAAACAATACTGGCTGCTTAGTAAATTATTTTATGAGCAGGATATGGGGCCTAAAGAGCCGTTGCTGAAAAGTATTTTCGGTGAAAAATTGAAGCCAAACAAGGAAGCCGAAGAGCTGAAATATTTATTTATGCATACACCCAATAAACTAATAACTACTATTGATGATGGCTTTAGGGATGCGCTTATAAGAAACATGGATGTTGATGAAATAAGCGCCTTATCAACTTTACATAATATGCCGGCATCCGATATATTTATAGGACAGGTTTGGGGGGATGCTTATGACCGTGGCTCACCCACCTACCTCAATGCCAAGTATAACGAGAGCGATTGGATAAAGACAGATTACCTGGGCAAAAATAAAATTAAGCTCATCAGGGCTTTTGCCGAAAAAGGCGATAAAGATGCCATGACCGTACTGGCCCTGCGTATAAGCCGGGGTTTTGAAAAAGAGAAACGCAGCGAAGCCCTTGCCTGGATACAAAAGGCAGCTGCTATTGAAGATAACAGAAGCTATAACAGTATAAAATACGCCATGGTACGTACCCAAAAAGCGTTGGAAGATATCAGCAACATGAAATTTTAAGCAGCTACTTTTTGCTTAGTATTTTTTTATAGCTTTTGGGAGTGTTTATGTAAGCAATGTGCCGTGCTAGATAAGTTGCAGAGAAGAAGAAAAATAACTGAAATATTGTATCGCAACTTCTCCAAACCATTTGCCCATAGGAACTGGTACAGCATTCCCAATTAATCTATAAGAGCTTCTTTTATTCTCAAAATAAAAGTCATCTGGAAAACCCTGTAATCTTGCATATTCTCTTACTGAAAAAGGACGTAATCCAAATTTTGAATTTTTATCTTTTACCAATCTTGTGCTTAAGTCTTTTGCATAATGAGCGACACATGTTGGAGCCATTGCATCATTAAATTGAGGATCAACTATTATAGGCAGATCTCTGTAATTACCATTGATTCTTTTAAATACATACTCTGGCATATCAACTTCAGGATTTTTTTCGAGTATATCTTTTAGTCGCAATTTATTTTTTGTTTGCCTAGGTTCTGAAATCGAAAATTGTTTTTTAGTGCCAATAAGAATAAGTCTTTTTCTTCGCTGAGGTAACCAATTTGAAGCATCTACAGGACAAAAAACGTTTACATAATAGTCTGGCAGTTTTGTCATAGCCTCCATTACAACTTTAAATTTTTTCATGCCGGGTACGTTTTCAACAATATACATTTCTGGCTTTTCAATTGCAATAT
Source organism: Chitinophagales bacterium (assembly GCA_038204855.1). Lineage (GTDB taxonomy): Bacteria > Bacteroidota > Bacteroidia > Chitinophagales > Chitinophagaceae > Ferruginibacter. The sequence continues at coordinate 16,286 of JBBRCM010000057.1, read as the reverse complement.
GTCTAAAGAAATGCAGGAAGAGATCATCTCCAGTACGTGTGCCATGAATATCTGCAATGGGAGAATATTTTGTGCAGGGGTAAGTGCCTACTATTATATCTGTCTGGGGTTGTTCTAAAACAGTTTTATCTTTTATGTCTACATGCAAAACATCGTGTGAAAAATAGTGGCTATTTTTTTTCATGCAGTCTGTTGCTTCCATGTCAAGATCTAGGGACTGAATTAGAGAGAGACCAGCCTGCATTAGTCCTAACTCCATTCCTCCGCAACCTGAAAAATACCCTTTCGCCGTTGGTTTAAACATAAATTGTGTTTTAGGTAAAACTCCCAAAACGAATTAAATTTTTCGGTATGTTTTAGGACACAATTTAAATACTTATTGTTGGGCTGCATTTGCTTTTAAGTCACGTTATAAATTCATTTAATAAATATTTACTTTTTAAATATCACGTCCATATGATACTCCAAGAATTCCCTTCTGGGAGTATATTTGCTGGGAAGATTAATTTTTTTGCCAATTAAGGAGGCAAAGTAATAAGTGTGATATTTCTCGGTTCTCACTTTAGATAGTTCATTCGACAGAACAATCTCAAAATCTTTTGTAATACCTATATATCCCTTATCGTAGGCACGGTCGTACAAAGGGGAAAGGCAAATGCCATTTTCGGGGTTGAGTCTTTCATTTTCATTTTTTGACCATGGAATTATATGGCTTGCAATTAAAAGATCTGGAATATTAATACCCGTAATAGCGCATTTTCCTGTATAATTAGCAATCACTATTTTACGAAATACATCTTGATTTATCCTTGTTTTTACTTCTCTAACTTTATCTTCACCTTTTAAGTTTTCCGTTCCTTTTAATAAGTCAGAAAATTTATCTTCAATTGCGATATGTTCTTTTTGTGCCAATATTCTTTCGCTTTCAAAAAGTAATTCCTCTTTATTATTTATAAACTCATTCCAAATTGGCTCGACTTGTTTTTTTCCTCCTGGTAAACCTCCAATTCCTCTCTGTTTATGATATGGGTCTACACTCGCAAAATTATTCAAGCGCATAGCTATTGAACTTGGTGTTCTTCCAAGCAGGCTTGCCAATTGAATTATTTGTGGATTACCAGAGTGCAATTTGCCGAACTCAAGTTTCAAGTAAAGATTTAATGCTAGGATCAATTCGTCTCTTGTCCAAAGATTCAATTTTGCCATGTGGCTTTTTTAGATTGGTTAATTGTTTATCCTTTCAAAACTCCAGCTAAAATAATCATATTTTAACGAAATGATATCTGGTTTACCCTATTGTTTTTTATCGTGCAGTTTATAGCGGTAGCCGTTTGCATGCAAAAATTTACGCACCAGCATTTCCGGCTTGGTATCCTTGCCTTTAATGCGGCTCATATTATAGCTGCGTTGCTGTTTGTTATGTACATCGGCCATGGAGCAAAGGTATAGCGGAGTTTAATATTGAACGTATGTAGCGGCGTGTTTTAAGAATTAAAAATAAGACTTACCTTTATGTTGTAACCGATTTAACAATTACCGAAGAACCGGTATATTATATGTACAATGATGATACAAGAAAAAAACTACAGGATATCATTAGCGGAAAACACATTACTTGGCAAGCAGATACTTGCACAGCAGCCCGCAATTTCCTTTGCAGCAGCTTTAGCCCAAATACAACGGTTAAAAAAGACTTCGATCACCAATCAGCAATTAAAGAAGAGCAGGCTAAAATATTAAAAACTTTTATTGACGAAAACAGCTTCTGGCTGCAACCTCCCGACAAGACAGAACGCTTTCTTACCCAAGGTGGCGAAGCTGAAATATATTTTAATAAAGAGCGGGCTGATGTAATAAAAGTTAATGATGCAGTTTACTACTTAACCTGGCTGGATTTTTTTACGAGCCTGCTTATACATAATTTATTGTTTGAGGAAACCCATTATACGTTGAAGGGGTTTGTACTTGAAGGGGCTGTATTAAAGGCAGTACTGCAGCAAAATTTTGTTGTTTCTGACGGCCCGGTAGATCTGGAAGCTGTAAAATCTTTTCTGGAATATAACGGCTTCGAAAATACCAAAAGAAACGATTATTATAATAAGGAGCTGGGGCTGATACTGGAAGATATTCATGATGAAAATGTTATTATGAACTCAGGGGTAATGTTTTTTATTGACACGGTTTTTTATATCAGTCTTTCAGAGGTATAATTTTTTATCGTGGAGTTTGTAGCGGTAGCCGTTTGCATGCAAAAATTTGCGTACCAGCATCTCAGGCTTGGTATCCTTGCCTTTAATGCGGCTCATATTATAGCTGCGTTGCTGCTTGTTGTGTACATCGGTCATAATACAAAAATACAGCTTAACCTCAAACTCAATTTTGCCTTCTTTTTTAGCAATGGCAAAGCCATTGCTTACTGAGTTTGGGTAAGTATGTTGTGTATGTTTGTGTACGCAACCTGCCATAGTGCCGGAGAGGTTGCTGAGCAAAAACAGTTTACCGGTAACTGCCTCTTATTGCACTGTTCATTACGCCAATACAACCACATAAGTATTGCTGTACTTTAACTGCCAAGGGGTATAAAAGAAAACAGGCATATAGCAGCACACACATGCAACACAGGCCGGCAATACAGTAAAGCGCATTTTGCTTAAAACTTTGTTGTGGGTATTTTTTATGTTGCGTATTGATGGTGTTCATTACTTAAGTTTTATAAATTAATTATCCTGATACTCTAAATCATCCGTCTTTTTTTCATTACTGCCTTTTCAATTTTTACTGCCTGGTAAAATATACCGGCTATCTTAATTTTTTTGCAATGCTTTTTTCATAGAATCTTCCAGCTCTGCATCAGTTTGTACCAGCGTGCCCTGACCATATACCATATACCATTTACCCAGTTGCTTTACATAGGTGGTTGACCTGATTACTTTAACATGCATGTCGCCTTTTGGTGACGAGAATACCACGTTTAATACGGCGTTGCTTACAGCAGCCTTACCATCAAAAATTCTTAGTATTGCGGTTCCTGCTTCGGGTGTTACCGATTTAAATTTGAGGTCGTATTTTTTAAAGGAATTTTCTTCCTGCATTTTGCCATAATATACCCTGCCTTCGGCGCCAACAGAAATATAATCATCGTTTAAATAAACGGTGCTGTCCTGTAAGTACCCTAGTGCCTCAATAGCTTTTCGGTCGTCGGGATAATTAGTAGTATTGTATTTGCCTGCGGGAGGTATTTGTGCCCTGGTAGTTGTTATGGCGAGGAATAGAATGATTGTATTAACCAGTATCATTTTGTAGTTAAGTTGTTGTTTCATTTTTTGTCTTATTTTTTGTTTAAAAAATCTAATTCAATTTATACCGTGTTTATTAGCAAGGCCCAATTTTAAAACAAATGAACTGCTATCCATTTTGCAAAAGCCTGCCACCAGGCTGAGTGGGTGTTGGGGCCCAATAAAAATGAAATGACGATGATTCCTAAAAAAACAGCCATCGGGAATGCTGATCTTTTCTTTATAATATCTGCTATCATCCAACCCAACGTAAAGAGACCTATAACGCCAATCATGATGGGAACGGCGGCAAATGGTAAACCACAAACGGCTATCAGAAAGCGGCCCAGCCCGGGGCCTAAAATCATTAAACCTATGGAGGTAAAAAACCGGAGATGAAAGGAGGTTTTCTTTTTATAGTAAATGCCGAGGCCATAAAGAATACTGATATAAAACATATCCGGAATGCCACTAAAGCCCATGCGTGCCAAGGCTTCTGTTTCGCCCACTGTTTTAATATTTCTTAAATAACCAGCCCGGGCTACCAGAAAAAACGAAAGCAGCAATAATGGAAATATGAAGTAAGAAGCTTTACCAACGATCCGGTGCAGGCGAAAGTTTTTTGTACGGATAAAAACGGGCTGGGCAATCAGTATTAAAATCCAGGTGAGCATGATGGCTCCATGAAAATGGTGTGCCCAGGTAAAACCCTCAAAATTGGGGAATTTAACCAGATAGGTTTTATAAAACCCTGCAACGCTCATGAGCAGCAGAAATATAAAAAAGTAAATGAGCCGGTTGGTTATTCCGCCATTGTTTTTTGGTTTGTTGGGAGACAGTGCTGAAGTTGACATGCTGTTTATTTTACTGTTTGGTAATTGTGCTCCGTAAAATTGAGCATCATGCTGTCGTTTTTAAAACAGTGTGTGGTAAACGGCAGGCTTTGTGAGTGAGTAGCAGTATTTACTGTATGAGGCATTCACGCCCAGGAAATTTTTCCATTCCCTCAAAAAACCGGCAGTTCACCAAATGGATTGTGTAATTAATCGGGCTTTGGTTAATTTTAAAGATCAGCAACATCTTATGCAAAGATTTTTATTATTTAGTTTGTTTTTTACATTGTTTGTTGCAAAAGTAACTGCACAGGATACGCTTGTATTTGACGGACAGCCCAACTGGAAGCAATCGCTGGATATTGCCGACAACTGTTTTATTTACCAGGAAACCACCAACACTGCACTCTCTTTTGAAGAAGCCAAAAAGCAGGTTTTTGTGCCTTACCAAAATGAATGGCGCAAACAAAAATTCGGTAACAGGCCGTTAATTATTCAATGGAAAAAATTTACTGTACGCAACAGCTCTGCAACAGACACTGTATACCTGAGCATAAGTACTGTTCATTATTTTACAAGGCTGTACACCGATGATAAATTGATAGCAAGAAGCGGGGCTTACGAAACAAGGGGCTTTCTAAGGGCGGGCAGTACTGCGGCTTATAACCGGGGACGGCTTCCGGTAATAGTGCCACCCCTAAGTGCTATCACTTATTGGCTACGCACAGAGGACAGGCAGAACCAACTGATTCCTCCCATCATATACCTGGAAACAAAATTTACCGGAATGGCCGAAGAGGTGAGGAGTAACTTTGATGCCCGGTATCTTTTTCTGATACTTGCGTGCCTGACGGGATGCTTTTTGTTCATCGGAATTTTTGCGGCGTACAATTACTATCTGTACCGGCATGTTTCCTTTCTCTGGTATATTAGTTATACCATGGGGGCTTTTATTTCAGGCCTGCATTGGATGGATATCCGGTTGGGCATGTTTATGTTTTCGCCCTTATTGCATGATATTATTTTTTCGATATTCCTTTATTTAATACCGGTGCTGTACAGTTTTTTTATTGGGAGTATGCTGCAATTGCCTGTTCATTTTAAAAAAGGATGGATGCTGGTAAAGTTGCTGGTACTGATATGCGTTGTGCAGATGTTATTAGAATTTATTGAAGTAAGGTTTGATTGGTTCCCATTCAACAAAAATTACTATGGTATTTTTTTAAACATTACGCCACTTATTCTGCTCAATATTGTTTTATTGATTCTTACCGCAAAAAGTAAAGATGCTGTAAAATGGTTTTTATTTACCGGCATTTTCAGCCTGATGGTATTCTGGTGTTTGCCCGTAATGAATTTGTATGCACCTTCTGCCAATATGAGCCCGGAATTATTTCTTGTCATCAATTTCCCCATTGTATTTCTTTTATCAGGATTAGTGATTGAAGCCATTTGTTTTTCATTTGCGCTTACTTACCGCAGCAAACTGGTACTGATTGAAAAGAATAATCTACAGGAAAATTACAACCTGCAATTGCAAACTGCCCTGCAGCAAAGAACCACCGAGCTTGAAACAAAAAGCAAACTGGTAGAGACACAAAAAATACAACAACTAAGAACTGAATTTGAACACAGGATCGCCGAAACAGAAATGACAGCACTGAGGGCACAAATGAATCCACATTTTATTTTTAATTGTTTAAATTCCATTAAGCTTTACACGCTGGAGAATGATTCGCAAACAGCGTCGGAATATCTTACCATTTTTTCGCAGTTGATACGGTTGGTATTGGAAAATTCCCGATCAGAAAAAGTAACCCTGCAAAAAGAACTGGAAACACTGCGTTTGTATATTGAACTGGAAGCGATGCGGTTTAAAGATAAAGTGAATTGCCAGATCAATGTGGCACCGGAAGTAGACCAGCAATACATTGAGATTCCGCCATTACTTTTACAACCTTATGTAGAAAATGCGATCTGGCATGGATTGATGCACAAAAAAAACGGGGGTAATATCATCGTTGATGTAACATTGCCCGAAGAAAATTATTTACTGGTAACGATTACTGATGATGGGGTGGGGCGTGAGGCAGCAGCGGAATTTAAAAGCAAATCTGCCACCCGGCAAAAATCATTTGGTTTAAAGATGACGTCGGAACGGATTGATATCATCAACCAATTGTATAAAATAAAAGCTGATGTGCAGATTGTAGATTTGAAAGATGAAATGGGCAATGCAACAGGAACGAAGGTGGTTGTTACGATACCGGTGTGAGGAGGGGAGGAGGTGAGGCGTGAGTGGTGAGTGCTGAGTGGAGAGAAGTGAGTGGAGCCATTCGACTACGCTCAGGATGGTGAGTGCAAGGAGTGTAATTATTAAAAAATGTATGCCGCTGTAATATGTTAAAAGCTGTAATTATAGATGATGAACCTGATTGTGTAAGGTTACTTGCATTGCAATTAAAAATGTATTGCCCGCAGGTAGAAGTATTGGCAGAATGCACCGAGAGTGAAACAGGCTATGCAAAAATAAAAGAACTGCAACCCGATATGGTGTTTATGGATATAGAAATGCCGGTGATGAATGGCTTTCAGTTATTGGAAAAATTGGGCACAATAAATTTCAGCCTGGTATTTGTAACTGCCTATGATAAGTTTGCCGTAAAAGCCTTTCGTTTTAGTGCATTGGATTATTTATTAAAACCCATTGATGGTAAAGACCTGAAAGCTGCGGTAGAAAAAGCTGAGCAGCGCCATTGGCCACAAGCACAACAATTAAGTTTATTAAAACAACAATTGCACGACGGTGATAAAAAATTACCTGATAAAATTGCACTCCCTTATCAAAACGGCGTAACCTTTGCCGAAATAAAAAATGTAATTTATTGTGAGTCGGATAATAATTACACACGCATTCATACGGTGGATGGCAACCAATATATGGTAGCTAAAACCCTGGGTGATATACAGGAAGTGCTGGAAGAAAGGAATTTCTTACGCATACACCGGCAATACCTCATCAACCTCGATCATATAAAAAAGTATGTACGTGGCGAAGGCAATTATGTTATTATGTCCGGCAACCAAAGCATACCTGTTGCCCGAAATCAAAAGGAAAGGCTGATTGAAAAATTTGGTTGGTTGTAATACAATATAGATTTAGCACAAAACTTATTTATTACCCAGACACTTGCATTCCTCAAATAATGACATTATCTTTTACGGTCAAACGCTAAAGCTTTAAACTGTGGCGCAGGTATTTTACTTTATTTTAAACCAAAAAAAAGACAACAATGAAACAGATTTTTTTAGTGGCTTGCCTGGCATGTGCACTGGCGGCCTGCAACAGCGAAACCAACAATGCCGCTAAGGCAGACAAACCCGCCGAAACCTCCACAGTAAAAGTTGATTACCCCTTTACCCCTGCAACACCTTACCGTGGGTGGCAAATGGGCAGCGAGCAAAACACGGTAGTGGCCATGAATGCGCTCAAAGGTTGGGCTGAAAAAGATTTTGCAAAACTGGGAGCTAATATTGGAGATTCGCTGGATATAACTTTCGATGGCATTAAGACCAAAATGATTAAGGACAGTGCCGTAATTTTTTTGAAGGCTAACCGCATGGATTATGCCGAAGTTGCCATTACTATGTACGATTGGGAATCGGTGATATCTGCGGATAAAAAAGTTGAGTATGTTACTATGTGGTACAAACGGGCCTGGACAGATATGAAGGGGGTTAAAGATTCGCTGAATGTTATTGATGACTGCAAAATTGCTAATGGTAAAATGATAGAACTGGATGAGAAGATTCAGCATTTTCCGGCAAAGAAATAGAAATCTTTTTTATATAAAGCCGCCCCGCAGTTTTCTGTGGGGCGTTTTGTTTCCTTAATTAAAACGTTATTAGTTTTCTCTTTGCACAAAGCCGGGCTGTGAACTTTTTAGGTTTTTACTGAAAATAAACCGGTAAAGCATATAGGATAAAATATCGGCAGTCATTTTTAAAACCAAAAATATAAGCGATGCTTTGATACCCGTGAACGCCGGTATCAGTATCATGAGGTGCATAGGTACAATACGCAGGTATGGAAGAAAGAAAATAGTGCCGAGACTTAATTTTACTTCCTGCTCAAATTGTTTGCGCTTTATAAAACCAGAAATTGTTTCCATTAAAAATGCAGCCGCACCAATCAGCAGAAAAATTCTGTCAACATTAAAAATTCCAAAATCAACTAATAAAAAAATAGCATACCCTAAATGAAAAAAACCATAATGTACTAAAAAGAACCAGGCCATGCAGCCCTTGTTTTTTTCGGTAACCGGGGCATCATTCAGTTTAAAATTGCCGGCATCGTAATTTTTAATGGTGAGCAGGTCAATAAAATTAAAGAGGCCGATAATTACACTTTGCATCCAGTATATCCAGATTACGGTTGTAAATCCGCCGGGGTGTTTCTGGTAATACCAGATACAAAACAGATTTCCTGCAAGCAGGAAAAGAAAAGAAGGATTGGCGAAATATTTTTTTAGCATGGAGCAGTTGTAATTACAAATTTAAGGGCTGTATAAATATAGCACATTCAGGTAAGCAGCCTGTTTCTGTTTTTTACTATGCCCTGACTTAAAAATAAATAACACTTACCTTATGTACTATGATGAACCAGTATCTTATTTATAAAATGGATTTGTTTTATAATGGACAACAGGCATGCCAGCAAACAATTTTTTTATATGGGGGGATTGCAGGTTTAATGCAGTGGAACTGAAAAGTAGAAGACAGAACCCTGTCCTTCTTCGCTTTCAGCCCACACTTTTCCGCCGTGGGCCTGTATTATGCGCTGGCATAAATACAAGCCAAGCCCCAGGCCTTCCAGGTTCTTTGTTTTTTCCGCACGAAAAAAGCGCTCAAATATGTAGGGAAGCTGCGCTGCAGAAATACCCAGTCCTTTATCTTTTACAGAAACGGTTACGGTATGCTTATCCTGCTTAACGGCCAGCATTACTTCTGTACTGCCCGCAGAATATTTAATACCGTTGCTCAGGTAGTTGGTAACCACTTCCATCATGCGGTACCGGTCACCTTCTGCCATAAAATCACCATCGCCGGTAACAACGATATTGTAATCAGGCTGCAGTAGATGTATGGTTTCGGTAGCTTCCTGTATCATCTCTCCAAAATGATAAGGGGCTTTTTCTATAACAATATTTCCCGAACTTATTTTAGTTGCATTGTATAATTCTGCTATCATTTTATTAAGCCGTTGCAAATTATTCTGATTGCGCTGCAACATGGCAGGCATGGCCGCGTAATCTTTTTCCTGCAATTGTATAGCAAGCAATTCCTGGCACAGGCCCGTGTTGGATAAAGGGTTTCTAAGTTCATGTGCTACAAATCCGATGATATCTTCTCTTTCCTGCTGCAGTTCTATCTGTAATGTTATATCGTGTAAAACAAGCAGCATATTATTTGTGCCCGTTACAGAAAGCATGGGTGTTCCGCTTGTATCGAATATTCTTTTTTCTGTTGGCGAAACAGCTATAGTAACCAGCACATTTAAAAACCCCTTACCGGCTGCAAAGGCACGGGTGATGTTGTTGATAAATATATTTTCTGTATCGTGTGGATTGATGAGGGCTTTAAAATTCAAATCTCCGGTGTTTTTGCCGCCGGGATTAAAAACTGCTGTGAAGGCAGTATTTGTTTTTACCAGCTCTATCTTTTCATTTAAAACAATAACTACATCACTGATGCACCCGAGTATGTCGTCATTAAATACATTGATCCTTTTCAGCTCCAGTTCCGATTCTTTTTGTACATGTATATTCTGTATGATCTTTAAAATCAGTGGGGTTCCATCTTCTTTTTTTACCAAAACAGATTCGCCCGAAACCCAGGTTTTAGTATTATCTGCAGCTACCAGGTAATTATTATCTGATCCCTGCCCGGTTGATAAAACAGCCTTAATTTCCTTTTCCGGCATCCCGCTTTCCCGGTCTTCGGGCGTAAATAAAACCGACATGTTATTTCCAACAATATCTTCGGGCCTGTAGCCAAAGCGTTTGGTAAAGGCAGGGTTAATGGCCTGTATTATACCTTCAGCATTTATTAAAAGAATATTGTTTTGTACAGTATTGTTAAAAACATCGGTAAAAAAAGAGGGTAACTCCAGTGCTGGTGATTGTAACATACTTGTTCAGGTATTAAATATTGCCAAAAAATTATCTGAATATATTTGATCAGTACGTTTTTATTTAACGTACCGGGTAAGCTGGATAGGCAGCAAATATAGACGAATAATTAAAAAATAAATAAGATTATTGAGTGCATTAACATAGTAAATACATTAGTTTTAATGCAATCAGGTAAATTAGTATTTCCATGAAGTATATAATAGCAATAATTACATTATTTACAGGTGTAAAGGTTAATGCACAAACAAACAATAAACCTTTTATAAAACTTGTAGAGCCCACCAAGGCAGACATTAATACAAAAACAGTCCGGAACTTTATTGTGGGCAGCACCTGCAAAACCTGCAACCTTACTGTAAACGGGCAGCCCGTAAAAGTTTATGCCACTGGTGCTTTTGCCTACGAGGTAAATTTAAAAACCGGCGATACGACTTTTACCATCATTGCTTTTACAGCACCCGATAAATCTGTAAATAAAAAATTGAATTATAATTACAGTTTACCGGCACCACCCGATACGGTAAAAACACTTGATATTGTAAGCATAGAAGCTTTACCCGAAGGCAATTTATTTGTAATGCCCGGCGACTGCATAAAACTTAAAGTAAAGGCACTTACTGGTTGTACTGTTTTTGCCAACGGCAATATTCCCTTGTACGAAATGCTTAAAAATAAAATGCCTGGCATTTACCAGGGCGAATATGTAATAAAAGAAAGCGATAGTTTTTTGGTAAGCAAATTACCCATAACCATTACAGACAATACCGGCAAATCGGTTACAAAACAGAGTAAATACTGGGTAAGCATGTTTGGCCCGCTGGCACCCAATATTGCAGTAACAAAAGGCAGGCTGGCGCATTTGCTGTATGGCCTTGGGGATGACCGGCTGGGAGGAGCCAAAATTGGATATTTAGATTCGGCAGTGTTGCTGCAGGTGGTTGGTAAGGTTGATAAAGAATACAAAGTTCGCTTAAGTAAATACCGCACGGCCTATATTGAAGAAGATGCGGTTGAGTTTTTACCCAAAGGAAGTTTTACTCCCGAATCCCTTACCGATAAATGGACAGTGTATGGCGACAGTGCTTTTGATTATGTGCAACTGGGTTTGTTTGCCAGGTTGCCTTACCAGAGTTTTCAAATGGTTGACCCATCTAAAATTATTGTAGATGTTTTTGGCGCTACCAATAATACCAACTGGATAACGCAATTAGAAAATACAAAAGAGATAAAAAATGTATCGTATGAACAAATAGAAGATGAAGTTTTCCGCATTACCATTGAATTGAAACATGCACAGCATTGGGGCCACAGCATTTATTACAAAGGCAATACGCTGGTAATAAAAATAAAACGACAGCCACAAAACTTATTGCTTAAAAATTTAACCATTGCAGTGGATGCAGGGCATGGCGGCAGTAACACGGGTGCAGGCGGGCCAACAGGTTCATCTGAAAAAATGCTTGCGCTGGCAGTTTCACTTAAACTGCAAAAACTACTGGAGCAGGCGGGTGCCAAAGTGATTATGAGCCGTACTACGGAAAAATTTTTTGATAATAAAGAACGCATTTTATTTTACCGCGATAGTGTGCCTGATTTGCTGATCAGTATTCATTTAAATTCTTCCGGCGATCCTATACGCAGCACCGGCACCAGTACTTTTTACCGCTACATTGGCTTCCGTAATTTAAGCAATAGCATTTACAAACGTATGCTGGAGCTGGGCTTGAAGGAATACGGCAATAACAGCAGTTTTAATTTTATGCTTAACAGTCCCATTGAATATCCCAATGCATTGGTGGAAACCTTGTTCCTGAGTAGCCCCGAAGAGGAAATGAAAATACTGGACGAGGGATTTCAGCAGCAGATAGCTGAAAAAATAGTGCTGGGGATAAAGGATTTTTTAGAAGCCTGCAAAAAAGATAAGTGATTGGTTGAGTCGGAGACTCAAGACCAGCTCATCCTCGTCTGAGACGAGGACGAGTAAGGAAATACATATTCAATTCCGTGTCTTCCGTGCCTCTGTGGCAAATCCTTTTTTTGCCGAAGGCAAAATTCTTTTTGTCATCGTGCTTTTTTGTAAAAAAGAAATTATTTTTTCATTGCCGCTTCATAACCAGCAACCGTTTCATTTACTGCTTTTATCATTTGTGTAGTTGGCGGCCAGTCGCCATCCTGCAAAGTATTTTGTAAAGCAGTAAAGCTTCCCAGAGATTTACGTATTGCTGCAAGCTTTTCACTTTCTTTTATTGTTTGCAAATCGTTCATGCATTTTTTGATGTAGTTGTAACAGAGTAAACTTAAATCGTGCTGCACCGTTAAATCTTTTACACTGGTTTTTACACGGGGGTCCATCTTTACAGAGAATGACTGATTGTATATTTTACCATCAACGGTTAATCTTGCTATATACGTTCCAGGCATTACCCAGGGCGATGTAGGATCGGGTGCGGTGTTCATGGGGGTTGCAGAAATTGGATAAGAAGGCGGAACATTTAAAGACTGGTAATGCATATCCCACATAAAGCGATGTGCACCGGCATTTGCTGAAAGTATCTGCTGTGGCCTGATCCAGTAAGGCGGTACATTATTGGGCGGTATGGTATACATAGTATCGGTTGATGCATATTTATGGATGACAGTTCCTTTACTGTCTAAAATATCTAACTGAATATTTGTTGCATTGCTGCCCAGGTAATAATTGATGATGGCACCATCGGGCGGGTTTTGTCCGGCAGGTTCATCGGGTGGTACTGGTGTGTCGGGATACATGCTCCATCTTACACGGATTGCAGTTTGTGGTTTGTATAGAATTGTTGAATTGCTTAATTGCTGATTGCTTAATTGTCTTAACGGCGTGATGTCATCTAAAATCCAAAAGCTTCTGCCGTGTGTACCAATTACTAAATCATCATCTTTAATAACCAGATCTCTTATAGATGTTGCTGGCATGTTTAATCGTAAACTCTGCCAGTTGGCACCATCATCAAAAGAAACATACACAGCTCTTTCGCTGCCTGCAAATAATAATCCTTTTCTTATTGGGTCTTCCTTAACCACATTGATGGGATCATTGGGTAAACCATTCACCATTTCGGTCCATATTTTTCCGCCATCGGTTGTTTTATAAATATGTGGCCGCTGGTCATCGCAACGGATGCGGTTTACCGCAGCATAAGCGGTGTTTGCATCAGTATGACTTGCATCCATCAGTGAAACCTTGCTCCAGCTGGTGATTGCCGGAGGAGTTACATTCGTCCAGGTTTTTCCGCCATCTCTCGTAACATGAATGAAACCATCATCGGTACCGCACCAGATGGTATTGATATCAATATACGAAGGCGCAACGGTATAGATAACTCCACGCCTCGGCATCTTCTTCATTTCTTCTTTTGTGTAAACACCAACAGCTGCTGGTATGTCCCAGCTTTCCCTGCTCAGGTCCGGACTAATGATATCCCATTTATTACCTCCATCCATTGTTTTAAAAAGTACATTGCCCGCATAGTACAATGTTTTTTTATCAATGGGATTGAAGAGTACCGGCGCAGTTCTTATAAAACGATATTTACCGCTCCGCACTGCTTCCGGCGAAATATTTTGTGATTGTCCGTTTCGTTTATCGTACCTCGAAATTTTTCCGCCATACACAATGTTTGGGTTTAATGGGTCGGCAACCACATAACCATATTCTTCTGCAGCAACAGGATGCCACTCCCGGTAACTGATCTGTCCGTCGTTGCCTCTTGACGCAATACCTACGCTGCCGCTTTCCTGCTGGCCGCTGTACACATTGTAGGGAAAATCATTATCGGCACTCACATGATAAAACTGAGCAGTGGGTTGGTTGTACCAGCTTGAAAAAGTTTCGCCGCCATTCACGGTAATCACGGCGCCCTGGTCGCTGGCAATCAGCATGATGTTTGTGTTATCGGGGTTTATCCAGATGCGGTGGTAATCATCGCCACCCGGCGCACCACGAAAAGCCGACCATGTTTTTCCGGCATCCAAACTTTTCCAGGTAACCACATCCGCACTGTAAACAATGTCTGCATTTTTAGGATCCACTTTTACTTCTGCAAAATCACTGCATCTTCCCCAATATCTTTCATCTGCATTTATGTTTGCCCAGGTTTCGCCGGCATCATCACTGCGGTAAATGCCGCCGAATTTTCCGGCATCAACTGTTGCATATAACCGGTTACTTTTACTTGGCGCAATGCAAAAACCAATACGGCCTAAACCTTGTTCAGGTGTTGGTAAGCCTGTCAATAATTTTTTCCAGGTGGTCCCACCATCCATACTTTTAAAAAGGCCGCTTTCTTTTCCGTTCCAGGATCCGTTTTCCCATGGGCCTTGCCGTCCTGCCCACATATCAGCATAAATAATATTGCTGTTATTTGGGTCGATGGTAACCTGTATGGCACCGGTGTTTTCATCTTTGTATAAAACACGTTCCCATGTTTTTCCTCCATCAATGGTTCTGTAAACGCCACGTTCTTCATTAGGCCCGTAAGGATGGCCCAGTGCTGCTGCAAAAACCCGGTTCTCATTTTTAGGGTCAATGGCGAGGCCGCCAATTTGCTGTGCTTCTTTAAGCCCGGTGTTTATCCATGTCTTTCCGCCATCGGTTGATTTATAAATGCCATCACCAACACTCAGGTCTGGCCGCTGCAGGCCTTCGCCACTGCCCACATAAATCACATTTGGGTTTGATGGTGCTACCACAATATCGCCGATGCTACCCGTAGGCTGGTCATCAAAAATGGGTTTCCAGGTGCGGCCAAAGTCATTTGTCTTCCACACACCGCCATTGTTTACACCAATGTAAAAAACGTTGGGTTGCGATGGAACACCAACGGCACCAACGGTTCGTCCGCCCCGGTGTGGGCCAATGCAGCGCCACTGCATGGCGTTATAATATTTTGTATTAAAGGTTTGGGCATTGATGTTTGCAGTTAAAAAAATTAGCAGCAGCAAAAAAAATGGCTTCATAATAGTTGTTTATAGTTAATGAAAGTACAAATAATCAGGCACAGGGCAGGTCAATATTTCTCATTAACTTTATGTAATAAAAAAAGGAACGTATGTTAGTAAAAAAACAGGTAATGAAAACCTTGAAAGAAATGCCTGATGAGTTTTCGATGGATGAGGCCATTGAAAAACTGATGGTACTTAATAAAATTGAAAAAGCCCGTAATGAAATAAAAGAGGGTAAAGGGCTTTCAATCAGAGAGGCTGAGAAAAAATTACAAAAATGGCTGAAATAATCTGGGCGCCTGCCGCACTAAAAGATATTGGAGCGATTGCTGTTTATATAGCAAAAGATTCAATCTGGGCTGCAGAAAATATGGTAAAACTATTTTTTGAAAAGGCGAAAATTTTAGAACGTTATCCATTAATTGGCAAACCGGTATCGGAAACTAAATTATCTTACCTGAAAGAAATATTGGTTAGCAGATACAGAATTATCTATGAAGTTATTTCTGAAAAGGAAATTCATATTCTTTCCGTTCATCACCAGTCCCGGCTTTTAAAAAATAATCCAACATTTAAAAAACGATTACGAAAATGAGTTTAGTAAAAGAATTCAACGACTACCGCACCAGGATGAATGAAGTAATTCTCAGTAAAGAAAACCTGGTGATAAAAAGATTATGGAACCTGGATACCAATACCTATGCTGAAGGCGTATTAGATGTAAAGACCAAAGAAATGCTGGGCCTTGTGGCTAGTATGGTTTTGCGTTGCGATGATTGTATAAAATATCATTTGGGTAAATCCCACGAAGTGGGCATAACAACCGAGCAGATGTACGAGATTTTTGCCGTAGCAAATATTGTAGGCGGCACAATTGTGGTGCCGCACACACGCAGGGCTGCGGAGTATTGGGAAGAGTTAATAGAAATTGAAAGTGAAGAAAGGAATAATGAATTATAAGACCTGTTTATTTTAAATTTCCTGAACATAATCCCAATAAGCATTTT
>JBBRCM010000056.1:0-19423 GCA_038204855.1 Chitinophagales bacterium | reverse complement strand
TAACAGTTATTATTTACATTACTTCAGTTATAAACAACCCGATCTGAATTGGGAGAACCCAAAACTGCGCCAGGAAATTTATGCGATGATGAACCGTTGGTTTAAAAAAGGAGTGGATGGTTTCCGCATGGATGTGATTCCATTTATTGCTAAAGACACCAGCTTTCCGGTAATTACACAAAAAGACCTGGATGCAAAATATGAAGGCCGTTGGGATGAGTACCTTGCAAGCGGGCCGGGCCTGCATAGTTATTTACAGGAAATGAATAAAGAAGTATTAAGTAAGTACGATGTAATGGCTTTGGCTGAAGGTGCTGGTACTACAAAAGCTACTGCTATGAATTTTGTAGACCCCGAGAGGCATGAGCTCGACATGAGTTATCATTTTGAAGGCGTGAGCCTGGGCTATGTTCCCGGTTATTTTAAAAAGATGAATCCCAACTGGAGCCTTGTTGAATTTAAAAATATTTATTCGGGTTGGGATAGTGTTTTTGCCAACAAAGGTTGGGGAACTATTTACCTGGGCAACCACGATCAGCCGCGTATGGTTAGCCGCTGGGGAAATGATGCACCTGAGTACAGGGAAGCATCATCTAAAATGCTAACAACATTTTTATTAAGTATGAGAGGAACGCCCTATTATTATTTTGGCGATGAACTGGGCATGACCAATATTAAATTTGATAAGATACAAGACTATCGCGATATAGAAATTTTTGCAGAATATGGTAAAGTAAAAAATGCGGGTGGTGATCTGAAGCAATTTATAGAAGATCAGAAAACGGGTGGCGCAAGGGACAATGGCCGCACTCCCATGCAATGGAATGCAGGTACCAATGCCGGCTTTACAACCGGCATCCCCTGGCTTAATGTGAACAGCAATAAAGCGGAAATAAATGTAGAAGCTGCTGAAAAAAATGCTTCATCAACCCTAAACTATTTCCGTAAAATGGCCAAGCTGCGTAAAGACCACAAGGATGTTTTGGTTTATGGAAAATATACGCTGCTTGATGTTGATAATCCAGATGTGTATGCATACACAAGGGAAGCCGATGGAGAAAAAGTGCTGGTGCTGTTGAGTTTCAGAAAAAATGGCGGTAAATTTAATCTTGATAAAATGCAACTGGGCGATGAATGGATAAATAATATGCAGCCTTTAAAACTGAATGGGACGGTGGTTGAACTGCAGCCCTACCAGGCATGCATTGTAAAACTTAAAAACTAGCTAACAATTACTTTCATAATTCTAAATTTAAATTGATGAGATATTTTTTTTCTTTTTTTTTACTCTTTACAACAATGAATATTTTTTCGCAAAACAAGTTCCCGTTTCAAAGTCCAAAACTTCCGATTGAACAAAGGGTTAAAGATTTATTAAGTAAGATGACCCTTGAAGAAAAAGTAGGCCAGATGACACAGATCACCATTGATGTCTTGATTAAACTGGATGCAAAAGGTAACCCGCTTTTACCACATCAGATGGATATGGATAAACTGGCTACCTGTATTAAAAAGTATAAAGTTGGTTCTATTTTAAATGTTGGCGGACTGGCGCAAACAAAAGAAGTATGGCAACAAAGAATTAAAACCATCCAGGATATGGCATTGCAGGAAAGGCTGCAGATTCCGGTGTTGTATGGTGTGGATGCCATCCGTGGCAACAACTATACAATGGGAGATATCATGTTTCCACAACAAATTTCGCAGGCCGCTTCTTTTAATCCGGGCATGAGTAAAAAGGTGGCTGAGATTGCTGCTTATGAAACAAGAGCATCCTTTATACCCTGGACATTTAGCCCGGTGCAGGACCTTGGGCGGCAACCCGTTTGGCCACGCTTTTGGGAAACCTACGGTGAAGACCCTTATTTGTCGGGTGTAATGGGAACTGCTACAGTACAGGGTTTCCAGGGAAGCGGATCAACCATCAATAAATTTCATGTGGCAGCCTGCTTAAAACATTTTATGGGTTACAGTATGCCGTTAAGTGGTCACGATCGTACGCCGGCCTGGATTCCTGAACGGGAATTGCGTGAATATTTTTTACCTTCTTTTACCGCTGCTGTAAAGGCCGGCGCAAAAACTGTAATGGTAAATTCCGGTGAGATAAACGGTGTTCCCGTTCATGCCAATAAACATATACTCACCGATATTTTAAAAAATGAATTACAGTTTAAAGGGTTTATTGTAAGCGACTGGCAGGACATTGAATATTTATATACAAAGCATAAAGTTGCAAAAGATAATAAAGAAGCGGTGATGATGGGTATCAATGCCGGGATAGACATGAGCATGGTACCTTATGAATTTACTTTTTGCGATGCATTAACTGCTTTGGTTAAAGAAGGCAAAGTATCCATGAGCCGCATTGATGATGCCGTTGGCCGCATTTTAAAAATGAAATTTGAAGTAGGCCTTTTTGAACAGCCATCGGGCGACAATGCCGATTACCCTGCGGTAAACAGTGCAGCAAACAACAGAACAAATTATGAAGCTGCTTCAGAATGTATAACCTTGCTGAAAAATAATAATTCCATTTTACCATTAAGTTTAGGAAAGAGAATTTTGGTAACAGGCCCTGCGGCTAACTCTATGCGTAGTTTAAACGGAGGCTGGAGCCGCAACTGGCAGGGCGATAACAGTAATGAAACCGAAGCAGATAAAAATACAATTTACGAAGCCATCAAAGATGTTTTTGGCGGGGCAAATGTTGATTATGCAGAAGGCGCAAGTTTTGATGCTGCAATCAATATAAATGAAGCCGTTGCCAAGGCTGCCAATACGGATGTTATCGTTTTGTGCATTGGCGAAAACAGTTATACCGAAACACCAGGCAATATAAATGACCTTACCATATCTAGTCCACAATTAGATTTGGCAAAGGCATTAGCTGCCACCGGTAAACCCATTATCATGGTTTTGGCCGAAGGAAGGCCAAGGGTTATCAGTGCCATAGAACCCAATGCTGCTGCCGTTTTACAAACTTATTTATCCGGCAATGAAGGCGGTAATGTAGTGGCAGATGTACTTGCCGGGAAAATAAATCCCAGCGGGAAATTACCATATACCTATCCACGTTATCCCAATGCGTTAACTAATTATTACTACAAGTTTACAGAAACTAAAGCTGCCGGTGTTGATGCAGTTGCAGGCTATGATCCCCAATGGGAATTTGGTTATGGGTTAAGCTATACCAGTTTTAAATATGCGAATCTTAAATTATCATCACAAAAACTTACAGATAAATCTGCCTTAACCATTACAGTTGATGTGACCAACACCGGTAAGCTTGCCGGTAAAGAATCTGTACTGTTATTTGTAAGCGACCTGGTTGCATCTATCACTCCCGAAGCAAAACGCCTGCGTGCCTTTGAAAAAATAATGTTGCAGCCAGGGGAAACAAAAACAGTTTCATTCAATATCAGCAAAGAAAATTTATCGTTCATTAATAACGATTTAAAAAGAGTAACTGAGCCGGGAGAATTTAAAATTACTGTAGGCAATCTTTCCTCAAATTTTTCTTACTAAATTTTCAGAAAATGAATAAGTACTTCCTTTTTCTTCTGCCATTTATTTTTATGCTGTCCTGCAGAGATACAAAAAAGGAGGCTGCAGATACAGAAACAAAAGCAAAAACCTGGTGGAAAGAAGCGGTAGTTTACCAGATATATCCACGAAGCTTTAAAGACAGCGATGGCGATGGGGTAGGCGATTTAAAAGGTATCATTTCAAAACTTGATTACATTAAAAGCCTTGGTATAGATGCAGTCTGGTTAAACCCCATCTACACTTCTCCCAACGATGATAACGGCTACGACATCAGTGACTACCGAAGCATTATGAAAGATTTTGGAAGCATGGAAGATTTTGATTCCCTGCTGGCCGGTATGCACAGGCGGGGCATTAAGCTGGTGATGGACCTGGTTGTAAATCACAGTTCAGATGAACACAAATGGTTTCAGGAAAGCAGAAAATCGAGAGACAATCCTTACCGGAATTATTATCATTGGTGGCCTGCCGAAAAAGGCAAACCAAATTACCGATGGAGTTTTTTTGATGTAAACAGCGAAGCATGGCGTTATGATACGCTTACCAATGCTTATTACCTGCATTACTTCTCAAAAAAACAACCCGACCTTAATTGGGAAAATCCAAAAGTACGGCAGGAAGTGTACAGCATCATGCGTTTCTGGTTAGATAAGGGAATAGATGGTTTTAGAATGGATGCGTTTCAGTTTGCATCAAAAGATACCACCTGGCCGGCCCTGCCAAAAGATTATCAAAATGATATCGTTAAATATTATGGCAACGGGCCGCACCTGCACGACTATCTGCAGGAAATGAACCGGGAAGTGTACAGCAAATACAATGTAATGTCGGTTGCAGAAGGCGCAGGAAGTACACCGGCAGATGCCATGAAATTTGTTGACCCTGACCGGAAGGAATTAAATATTGCCTATCATTTTGAAAGTGTTGGTGTTGGAAATCACCTGGATAGTTTTGGGTTGGTAAAATACAAACAGATATTTTCTAAGTACGATGATGCATTTAAAGACAAAGGCTGGGTAGCCATATTTCTTGCAAACCACGATCAGCCGAGGATGGTTTCAAAATTTGGTAACGATCAGGAACCATTCAGGGAACTCTCATCTAAAATGCTTTCTACATTTACATTAACCATGCGGGGCACTGCTTTTTATTATAATGGTGATGAGTTGGGCATGGATAATATCCGCTTTAATTCGATTGCAGATTATAATGATGTTGATACCCGTAACAAGTACGAAGGGCTTAAAAATTCAGGAGGCGATTTAAAAGCTTTTATCGAAGATAAAAAACAAACATCAAGGGATAACGGCCGCACCCCTTTTCAATGGAATGCTACAGCCAACGCCGGTTTTACAACAGGTATACCCTGGTTAAAAGTTAACCCTGATTATACAACTGATAACGAAGAGGCGCAGGAAAAAGACCCAAACTCAACTTTAAATTATTTTAGAAAACTTACCAGACTCAGGAAAGATTATCCAACCCTTGTTTATGGTAGATACAGTTTGCTGGATAAAGAAAATCCTGATGTGTTTGCTTACACCAGAGAATCGGATGGAAAAAAGTTGCTGGTGCTTTTAAATTTTCATAATAAAACGGTAAAAGCAAATACCGGTTTAGATATTAGCAAAGCAAAACTCTTAATAAATAACTACGAAAAGCAAACCGCTGACGGCAGCTTGAGGCCATACGAGGCGGTTATTTATGAGTTATAGATTAAATTTTCATGCAATTGATTGCGAAACCCAGATGACTTTGTTAATGGTTTTTTATTTTATTAATTGAATTGTCTTCTCTGGCGATCCCATAATTATTTCTTTATAAAATCAGTATGGTAAAAGGGAACAGCTGTCGGTAAAAAAAAATTGCATGTTACAAATAAAAAATAATTAAGAGAATTGAACACGGATAGCACCGATTAGATGAATTTGTTTTAACTTTTCAATCTGTGTCATCTGTGTTCAATTCGAAATTAGGTACAAGGAACTTCACCTGTATTGAGCTCGTAACATTTACCCTCCTTTAAAACAATTGAGGCTTCCAAATGATTTCGAAAGTTCAATTTTAGTGTTTTATTTTCATTTTCAAAATCAAGTACTTCCAGTTTCAAACTCAATTGTGCTTGAGAACTAGCACCTGTGTTGCCGGATAATGCAATTAAATCGCCATCTGAGACGGAGTCGCCAATATTTACTTTTATGCCACCTTTACTTAAATTACCATAAGTAATGTAAGTGTCATCTAAATTTCGAATACGAATAAGATTACCTAGCTCTGATTTATCTTCATTATCAATTAATTTGCCATCAGCATCAGATAGCTTATCATTAAATACCCTGACAATATCTACTACAATTCCAAAACTGATTGAACGCACTTCAGTCCCTTTATTCATATTAAATGTTATTGTTAAGTCTTCAAAAGTTTCACCTAAAGTTGTATCTGAAAAGCCTGAAAAAATGCATTTGAATTTTTTTCCTGCATTAAATGGTAAGATATAAGTGCTACCTAAGTTGGCAAGATTACCAATAATTACTCCAAAATTTACAGATTTTAATGATGGTAAAAAATCGTCCGTTACACCGTTGGGTAATAAATTACCCTGATATAACAATGTAGCACTGTTAGGTGATATTTTTAAATTACCTCTACCGGAAATTATTCCTGCATTGCCCAAATTTTCCAATTCAAGATTATCAGGGTTAGAGGGATTTATAGAAGAAATAGTTACAAAATCGTTGGAGTTGTTGATGAATTCAACCTTAAAAAAACTTCCTTTTGTGGTGATTTTAAATTGAAGTTTATTCTGGTAACCTTCATGGTTTTTAAAATCAAAATTGGCTACACTTACAGGGTGTAATTCTACTTTTTCTTCTGCGGATTTTTCATCTGTTGCCTTTGAATCTTCAGCAGGTTTTGTATTTGTTGCACTTTGAGCAATGCCAATTTGTAGTTTTTCACCCTCAACCGCACTTATTTTGCCCGATTTAACCTTGTCGTCCACAAAATCACTGTGTTTTTTTGCAAGCTCCAATTTCTCTTCATCAGATTTTGGTTTTAATTTTTGTGCTTCCTCAGGAGAAATTTTTCCATCTTTGGCTGCTTCATTCGCATCGATGGTATCCTGCAGTTCAGGGTTAACGGTTTTTCCATCTTTTTGAGATTTATCAAAATCGGCTTTACTTATTTTTCCTTTCTCTAATAAACCAGCCATTTTATCAAATTTGGCTTTTTCTAAACCCAAACTTCCAAAAGTTGATGCAGTAGAGAATGCCTGTTTCAATCCTTCCAATGCATTTTTTTGATTTTCTGTCAAGCCGGTTACATCTCTAAACGTATCTCCTTTGCCTAGTAAATTTAATATTCCTGTTAATCCTCCAGGATCAGGTGCTGCAGGTGCATTTTGAATATTTATCACGGGAGTTGATAGTGGGGTTGCTGTTAAATCAGGCTGTATTGCAACAGGCGTAGGTGTAGTAACCGGGTTGATGGTTGTGGGATTGTCGGGGATTGGAGATTCTTCCCAACGCCAGAATCTTGTTTCATCTTTTACTTCGCAACTATTACATTTACCCATCATCGCTTCGGCAAATACTCCTTTTGTTGGAACGCTTATTCGCAAGGGATCTGATGGTTCGTGATTATAATAATCAATTAACGGAACAATATCACCGGTATTGGCATCTAAAATTTTTGGTTCAAAATCGGGATTAAGATTTACGCCCGGAATTACAGGAAGTACCAAAGAATTTCCAACAACGCCAATCAATTTATTTTCTACCAGGGAAGCAACACTTCTTCCATTACCTTTTGGACCGGGAACTTTAATGCCATCCAGCAACATAAATCTTCTTTCAGGAGTCATATACATCCAAATCATTTTATGGTAATATTCTAAATTGGAATTTAAATGATGAATAAGGTTATTAGCATACTCTGTGTCTTCTTCTTTTGGATTTCTCAATTCATCATGTGTGGGACCACTAAAAACAGTAACGCTATCGCCAATATTTAAATCGTCATTTATAGTACTGTATCTAAATAAAAAATCGGCACGGTGCTTTGTTCTATAACTTGCTGAGCCATTAACAATTGTGATTTTTGTAAAATCAGGCAGTTTTGTATTGCTGTTTAATGCAAAATCAATGTTCACAAAATTTTGTCTGGGTATGGCAGTTAATCCCGATCTAAAAGTTACCGATAAAGGTACAGCATTATGAAAAGTAGAATTTAAACTGGTGTCAATACTATTTGCAATTGGAAATTTAAAACCAGTGTCTGCTTGTGCGTTGATGATAATACCGTTTACAATTTTTTGTGCAATTCTATCCCCTAATTTTCTTCTGAATATATCATCTCTATTGGGTTGGTCTTTTATAAAGGAATTGTAAAAAGTTAAAGCATCATCACCTAATAAGGGTTGCATCCAATCCCATTTTGCCTGATCAAATTGCGGAACGATGAATGTTTGTTCTTTTGTAACAGTTTGAATACCGGTTGTTGTTGTAACAAATATTTTTTCTTCTTTTAAAAGATCTGATGGGCAACTTAATTCAATTTTAATTTTTAAATTGCCGGTAATATTCAACACCTGCTCGGCAGCAAAAGTGGTATCCGGGAAATCGCTGTGCAACCATCTGTCATTTACACGTTGTAATGAATCAAATGCAGGTAATAGTTTTCTGTTAATTAATGAATCAATCAAAATTTCTCTCCACCTTCTGGCTTTATTAATATCAAAAATTGTGATCGGTAGTGGTACAAATAAACATTCCTGTGCATCTGCTAATTTTTGTTGCACTTTAAAATGACGTAACACTTCAAAATACTGAATGGTAATTGCATGGCAATGGTTATAATTAGCAACCGATTCGGCACTCACCTGAAATCTTTCGCCCTGCGATACGGTTTGAATGACAGTAGAACGCTGACTTCGCACAGCACTCGCCGATTGAACTGTTTTATCTGATAGATGTTGATTGTCTCTAACTGCAGTGCTTCGCATTGAGTTTTGTGTTGCACTCGATTTTGCATTGCTTATGCCGCCTGCGGCACCCAATACTAATGGCCCTATTGCAAAACCAATACCTGCTGCACCAGATTTTACCGTGGCAGTAGAACTTCCGCTTAATCTTTCATTTACTACACCCGAAGCGATTTCATTAATATCTCTATCTCTGCTTAGCGAATTTTGTAAACTTTCTTCAAAATCTATTTCTTGTGAATTGGCTGCAGATTCTCTTCTTTCCCAGTCGAAAACCACAATTTGTTTTTTTTGTCCGGGCGCTAGCGGTAAACTATATACCAGGTCTCCTAAAGAGTAACCATCAGCAATCCATTGTTGTTTGTAGTGAAGTAAATGCCCATAGGCTATAGAAGTTGATTGATAAACGGTTGGTTTATCATCCCAATCTACCTGATTATTTGCATTTAATTCGGCTCTTCCAAGCGGAGCAGGGAGGATGGGATCAACAATCTCGTTTATTGCAGCAGCATCATTTAAAGCTAACAATTGGTTAAGATTATTAGCCGTAATGCCACCAAAATCTTTTATAAAATTCCGTACAACTGTTTTTTTAATTTTTATATTTTTTAATAAGGGAGCCAGTGTTGCCGGTGTTAATGAAATTGCAGGTTGCCCTGCAGGGGATACGGTTGTTACCGGAATTGCTATACCAATTGTGGTTGCCGGGGTGGGGGCTATAGCTATACCCGCAGCCGTAAGTTTTTGTGCAAATACAGGATGACCAAAGACTTTTGTTGGATCAACAAGTATGCTTGCTAAAATTTGATTATTCGTATTGGGTGAGTTTCGTATCAATAATTCTAACGTTATTTCATCATCCGTGTTAAATGAAAATGATTGAATTTCGGGGTCAGACGTTCTTATAATTGAGTAATAAGAAAATTCATCCAGCACTCTTTTTTGTTCATACAAATTGATTTCCTCGCATCCACAATCTGATTTTAGTGTTACGCTGTTTTCATCTGAAGATTCAACTACAAGTAACAATCTTTTTGGGAATACAAGTTTACCTGCATCATTTTTTACTAAATTGATCAGAATAATATTTTTTCCAGGAGGGAGATTTGCGCCAATGGTAGCCGTTGCTTTACCAAAATCACCAACGGGAATAGGGATAACAAAATAACCGCCAGCTTCAGTAATGGTTGAGAGAATTGGGGTTAATAAATCAGGTGTTGCCGGGTCGGAGGCGGAAACGATAATCTGAACTTCATCTAATTTTAATTTGCCAGTTGAATCTAATAATCTTCCGTTTATAGATGATGATTTTGGAACAAAGGGCGTGGATGCATTATCAAGGCTGACATTCGTTTTGTTGAATTTTATTAAAAACAACGGCTGATTAAAAACTACGTTGTTTTCTACTTCATCACTAAAAATAATATTACCAGCAGGGGCTTTTACAGCAAAACTAATTTTGTCTGTGGGTGAAAAATTAATTGGGTTGGTAAAATCAAGTTCTCCAACTTTGGAAAACTGTAAGTTGGTGGAAATATTTTTTCCTGAAGCATCTTTAAATAATACCACTAATTCAAATCCGGTAAAATCAGAGATCGTGTTGGCGGTTTCCTGCAATTTAATTTTGGTTATCATCTTTATAAGTTTTAATATTTAAATTTAACTGATTCATTTTTAAAATCTAATATTTTCTTTATAAGCTTTTCCAATTAACCGAAACACTCATTCAGCATAAATTAAAAGAACAATGACCTTTTACACCTGGATAATAACCATCCTTATTTGCACCTAACAACAAATTTTTTTCTGCAATCGTTTGCAACCAGCCCGGATAACTTTGTTGTCCGGGTTTTTGCTTTAATAGTCCTATTTTAGCCTGCTCATTCTTGCTAACAATTACCGCCATGAAAAAATACCTGTTTATCCTGCTGTGTTCTATCAGCACAAAATCATTTTCTCAACCCATTGATGCCTGGAAAATTACAGCGTCCAATATTGACCCCAATAACTATTATGGTGTTACAGTTGCCAATGGTATGATTGGTATTGTATCGAGCCCCGAGCCTTTTAAAGTA
The DNA here is from genome assembly GCA_038204855.1 of Chitinophagales bacterium. Classification (GTDB taxonomy): domain Bacteria; phylum Bacteroidota; class Bacteroidia; order Chitinophagales; family Chitinophagaceae; genus Ferruginibacter. Next base: position 8,818 of record JBBRCM010000056.1, on the reverse strand, counting down.
AAAGATGTGGTGCTGGCAGGTGCGTATGATCTGTACGGTCGTGGTCGTGTGAGCAATTTTTTAAAAAGCTTTAACCTGTTAAATGCTTACCTGGAAGTTGATGGAAAAAGAATTGATGCAAAGAACGTTACCGGTATGAAGCAGGAACTGGATATGCAAAAGGCAAGCTTCACCACGTCATTTGATTTTGGCGATAAAGCAACCGTATCATATACTTACTATTCGCTAAGACAATTGCCCTACACGGTGTTGATGGATGTGAACATCACTGCAAAAAAAGACATTACAATAACAGGTGCCAGCGTAATGGAAGCACCCGATGCGTTAAAGGATGTACAGAATTATTACAACGAAATTGACAGGCCGCATGTGGTCATCAGCCTGCTATCATCAACTGCAAAAAGCCCTACTGGTAAATTACAGATGTGCGCCAGCAATACTTTTTTATTCAGCGAAGCACATGGCAGCGAGCCAAAAGTGATACACGAAATGTGGGATAATAATATGCACCTGATGAAGTTTATGCGGAAAATAAAAGCAGGAGAAACCTACCGTTATTCTATCGCAGGTTCATCCATCACTTCTGCCCATCATCCCGATCCGTTGAATGAAGCAGAACGTGCAACCATCTTTGCAAAACTGGAGGGAAGGGAAAGGCTGATTAAATTTCACACCAATGCCTGGCAGGAATTGTGGAAGAGCGATATTGTTATTGAGGGCGATGCACAAAGTCAGCAGGATGTACACAGCATGCTGTATCATTTATATTCTTTCACAAGAGAAGGCACGGCTTTATCACCCTCGCCCATGGGCCTTAGCGGACTTGGTTATAACGGCCATGTTTTTTGGGACACCGAGTTGTGGATGTTTCCTTCCTTGTTAGTTATGCATCCCGAAATTGCGAAGAGCATGATGGAATATCGTTTTCAGCGCCTGGACGCTGCAAAGAAAAATGCTTTTAGTAAAGGATTTAAAGGAGCGATGTTTCCCTGGGAAAGTGCAGAAACCGGTGTAGAGGAAACCCCCGTGTGGGCATTGAGCGGTCCGTTTGAACATCATATAACAGCCTGCGTAGCTTTTGCCGCCTGGAATTATTATTGTGTTACGCAGGATAAACAATGGCTTAAAGAAAAAGGTTGGCCGATACTTAGTGCCACCGCCGATTTTTGGGCAAGCCGTGTTGAACGCAACGGTGCCGGCCATTATGATATTAATAATGTAGTGGCTGCAGATGAGTGGGCCGAGAATGTAAACAACAATGCATTTACCAATGCGGCTGCCAAAAGTAATTTGCAGAATGCCACCGAAGCTGCAAAAATTTTAGGAATTACGCCCGATGCGGACTGGATGAATGTGGCAAATAATATTCCCATTTTAAAAATGCCTGATGGTGTAACCAGCGAGCATGAAGCATACAAGGGCGAAGGCATAAAGCAGGCCGATGTGAATTTACTGTCTTATCCTTTAAAACAAATTACCGATCCTTTACAAATAAAAAAAGACCTGGCTTTTTACGAAACCAGGATACCAAACGAAGGCACACCCGCCATGACACAGGCTATTTTTACGCTGCTATATGCCCGCTTGGGCGATAGCGATAAAGCCTTTCATTGGTTTCAGGATGCTTACAGGCCGAATTTAAATCCACCATTCAGGGTGATTGCAGAAACAAAAAACGGAACAAACCCGTATTTTGCAACCGGTGCCGGTGGCGTTATTCAGAGTGTGCTGATGGGTTTTGGCGGGTTGGATATTACGCCGAATGGCCTCGTTCAAATAAAATCTGTCTTACCCAAACAATGGAAGAGCCTCACTATTACCGGTGTTGGAACTCAGAAAAAGACGTATATTGTAAAATAATTTTGAAAAAAATAGCTACCATATTTTTATTATCGCTCATGTTATTCAACATGGTAGGCTACCGTTTTGTATTTACCATGCTTGATAATATAGCATCTCAAAAACAAAATACCAGGTTAGATGCAGGCGATTATGATGAAGCCAGCCTGATAGAAATAAAAGTGCCGCTGAATATGCCTTATCAGCAACGATTTACCGAATTTGAAAGACAGTACGGTGAAATTACAGTGAATGGTGTTGTTTATACCTATGTAAAAATGAAGGTTGATGATGATATGCTGATCTTAAAATGTATTCCTGATTTTAAGCGGCAAGAAATAAAAAATTCAGAAAATAACCTGGCCAAAGCCAACAGCAGCCAGGATATGGACAATAACGGTAAAAAGCAACATACTGGCTTCAGTAAAAACAGTATCAGCGATTTCGATAATACAAATCAAGCTTTCAATTTATCAGCTAATACAATCTTAATTAAAATAAGTTATCCCGATCTTACAACTTCGGTTTGTAAGGCAACTATTGCACCCCCACAGCAACCTCCACGCTGTTAAAAGATTTTCCGGAATTTTTCTTTTTTAATTTTTCTAAAATAAAAAAATGCGATTAGTACTTTTTACTATTGCTGCTGCCTGTATTTTTTCGGCCTGCAATACCAAAAACGATTATAAACAAATCATTCATGACCCGTTATTATTTTCAAACACCGTTCACAAACTTAACGAAGTGGTAATGGGGAATAACTTCAGCCCGATAGTGGCATCCCGTAACTACGCCTACGCCAGTATTGCAGCCTATGAAGTGATGGCAGCGGGTAATACGGGCAAGTATCAATCATTAGCCGGACAGCTTCATGGATTGGCCAATGTTCCCAAAGCAGAACCGGCCGAAAAAATTGATTTTGAATTTGCATCGGTCCTTGCTTTTATTAAACTGGGCGAAGCAGTAACTTTCCCCGAAGGCAGCATGACTGAATATGTTGACAGCATTAAAAAAATGGCTACCGACCATGGAATGCCATCGGATGTTTTTAAAAGCAGTGTTGCTTTTGCAGATACCGTGAGCGCTGTAATACTTGCCTGGAGCAAGCAGGATAAATACCTGCAGTCACGCACTTTCCCCAAGTACACGGTGATTGATACACCGGGCAGGTGGATGCCAACACCGCCAGCTTACACTTCTGCCATGGAACCGCATTGGAATGTCATCAGAACATTTGTACTCGACAGTGCATCGCAATTTATGGTGCCAAGGCCACCAGTATTTAATATTACCGATAAAAACAGTTTTTACTATAAACAGGTAATGCTGGTTAAAAATGCAGTAGATAGTTTGACTGATGAACAAAAACACATCGCCGAATTCTGGGACGATAATCCTTTTAAACTGAACGTTAGCGGGCATATTATGTTTGGCACTAAAAAGTTTTCGCCCCCCGGTCACTGGATGAGCATTGTGGGTATTGCAGCAAAAAAAGCAAACTTCGATTTTGATGCAACCGTGTATGCCTATGCCCTTACGGCCATCACACAGTTTGATGCATTTATACAATGCTGGGATGAAAAATTCAGAAGCAATTGTGTAAGGCCCGAAACGGTGATCAATAAATATATAGATCAGAACTGGGTTCCTTTTTTACAAACGCCGCCATTTCCGGAATATACCTGCGGCCACTCCACCGTTTCAGCAGCCAATGCGGAGGCATTAACCTATGTGTTTGGAGATAATTTTGCCTATACCGACAGCAGCGAACTGGAATTCGGAATAAAAAGCAGATCCTATACCTCTTTTAGAAATGCAGCGGAGGAAAATAACTGGGGACGTTTTTACGGAGGCATCCACTTTCACAATACCTGTATTGTAAGTAACGAATACGGTAAAAAAGTCAGTGCATTCATCCAGCAAAAAATCAAACTGAAGAAATAAATTAATCAGAACTAACTTAAACTAAACTGAAATGAAAAAATATATGCTGTTAATTGCGGTTATAGCGGTAATCGGAATTACAAATGTAAATGCACAGGGCTGTGTGGCAATCAGGAGCACCGGCGGAGCATTTTGCAGTATGCAGAAAAAAGCCGTTGACTCTTCAAAATGGTCTTTAACGCTGAATGGGCGTTACTTCAGATCTTTCAGGCATTTTGTTGGCAAGGATGAACAAAAGCAACGCGTTAATGAAGGTACTCAGGTTATCAATCATAGTTTTACAACGGACTTGTCTTTAACGTATAAACTAAAAAACAACTGGTCAATTTCTGCCAATATTCCTGTTATCAGCAATACCCGTTCGTCTTTGTATGAGCACGATGGAAAAACACGCCACAGCACCTCATCATTTGGCATTGGCGATGCAAGGATCAGTGTTGGCAAATGGCTGTTTAATGAACATAAGAAAGGAAATTTGCAGGTAGTAATTGGTTTAAAATTACCTACCGGCGATTATCGCTTCCAGGATTATTTTTATAAGAATGATTCAACAAATGTGCTGGGGCCGGTTGACCAGTCAATACAATTGGGAGATGGCGGCACCGGAATTACACTGGAGCTGAATGCCTATCATTACTTTACTAAAAAGCTCTCGGTTTATTCAAATTTTTATTACCTGCTTAATCCCCGTGAGCAAAATGGGGTTTCTACAGCAAGGGGCGGAGCGGCATCTGTTTCATCTATGCGATATACCAGCGATGTAATGAGTGTGCCTGACCAGTATATGGTGAGGGCGGGAGTGAACTACAAAGTGAAATCATTTTTATTTTCTGTCGGCTTACGTGATGAATGTTTGCCCGTTAAAGACCTGGTAGGCGGAAATAAAGGATTCAGGAGGCCGGGTTACATTATTTCAGTAGAACCAGGCGTTACTTATAACTTTAAAAAAATATCGCTGTACGGCTTTTCACCATTTGCCATACAACGCAGCCGCACTCAAAGCGTACCGGATAAAATCCGTACAAACATAACCGGTGTTTATGCACAAGGCGATGCTGCGTTTGCAGACTACGTTATAAATATTGGTGCAACACTAAATTTTTAAGAACAAAGGCTTATGATGACAGGCAAAGAAAGCTTCGGTATCACGTATTGATGGCGGCATGCAATTTCGCAGCGATTGCGAAGCAGGATAATTACTGATAATAAAGCAGGAGCTTATACAGGGCAAGAGGGCACATAGACGGGAAGAATATTTTTTGATAATTTTTTTAATAGATGTGGTATGAGATTGATCTTGATTTTGATGTTTTTTTCTGCATCAGTATCTGCACAGATTACGAAAACCAAAGCTATTCGTGACACCATAAATGGCAAAACACTCGACAGTGTAATTGTAAGTGCACAATTTAAAGCTTCGGAAGCATCGTACCTGCCGAACGTAAGTGGTATGAATATTTTTGCCGGTAAGCGAACTAATACATTGGTATTATCAAACACTACATCGGGAATTGAACAAAATATGGGCCGTACAGTACTGGCTAAAATACCCGGCCTTACCATTTGGGAAATGGACGGAGCAGGGACACAATTAAATATCGGTACAAGGGGCACAGATGCTCATCGATCAATAGAAATGAATATGCGGCAAAACGGGTATAATACAAATTCTGATGTATTTGGTTACCCCGAGAACCATTATACCGTTCCCATGCAGGCTATTGAAGAAGTTCAGTTTGTCCGGGGTTCCGCTGCATTGCAGTTTGGGCCGCAGTTTGGCGGTATGATGAATTATAAAATAAAATCCGGGGATAGTACAAAACCAATTGCTGTTGAAAGCGAACAGACAGGAGGTTCGTACAATTTATTTACTTCCTATAACGCCATTGGGGGCACAAAAGGTAAATTGACTTATTATACGTTTTATAATAACCGCCATGGCAATGGCTGGCGTGATAATTCTAAATTCAATTATCATACTTTTTATGCCCATACAGGGTACCAGTTAAATAATAAAATGAACATTGCTGTAGAATTTTCCCGTATGTCTTATGTGCAGCAAATTGCAGGAGGATTAACGGACCAGCAGTTTAAAACAAATTCAAGCCAGTCTGAACGTGCAAGAAATTATTTTCAGCCCATCATTAATATCCCTGCTGTTCTTTTCAAATATGATATCAGCCATAACACCCGTTTGCAAATAACGTTGCATGGAGTTTTTGGAGAACGAAACAGTGTACAATTTATCAATGCAGGAAATATACCTGACACATTCAATACATCAATTGGATCTTATAATCCCCGGCAGGTAGACAGGGATTATTATAAAGGATTTACAACAGAAGCAAGAATATTGCATTTGTATCATATAGGAAGAACAAGCAGCGCATTGGCGGGGGGCATGCGCTATTTTAGGGAGCTTACCAACAGGAGACAAAAAGGAGTGGGAACGGCTGGCAGCGATTTTGATCTTTCCCTTACAAAACCCTATGGTATAGATCTTCATCTTACCACCCGTAACTATGCTTTTTTTATTGAAAATATTTTCCAGCTCACCCGCAGATTTTCAATAACGCCGGGAGTAAGATATGAGGTTATCAAAACAAACCTTGAAGGTGTAATAAATAATGCAACAGCAGATATTGCCTACCGCAGTACAAGAAATTTCCCGCTCTTGGGCGCAGGGCTGCAATACCAGGTAAGTGCATCTACCCAGTTTTTTGGAAATATTTCGCAGCAGTACCGGCCTTATTTATATGCTAACGTTACGCCTGCCGACAGGTTAGATAAGATCGATTCATCATTGAAAGACAGCAGGGGATATAGTATAGACCTGGGTTACAGGGGACATTATAAAAACGTATTGCAATTTGATGTAGCTGTTTTTTATCTTTATTACGGAAATAAGATCGGGCTTCTTACTCAAACAGTTGCAGGTGGTAATTCTTATCTCCTCACTACCAATACAGGCAATTCAGCTACAAAAGGTGTTGAAGCTTTTGGAGAACTGTCATTGATGAAACTGATCAGCTCACAGAAAACAAACACTGACATAAGAATATTTAATTCCCTGGCTTACAATGATGCAAGGTATGTTAGCGGAATATTCAATCAATCGGGAACAAATAAAAAAATTGAAGGCAATTATGTTGAGAACGCTCCTGCATGGGTAAATAAAAGCGGGCTTAAACTGAAGTTTAAAGATCTGTCATTTGATTTTCAATACAGCTTCACCAGTAAAACTTATAACGATGCTTTTAATACCGAATCAAGCAGCAATGGAGTGATTGGTGTTGTTCCGGCTTATCATGTATGGGACTGGAGTGGTAGCTGGCAGTTTGCAAGGAAATTCCATTTGTCTGCCGGCATCAACAATTTTACCAACGAAAAATATTTTAACCGGAGGATCACCATGTACCCGGGCCCCGGAATTTTGCCGGCAGACGGCAGAACATTTTCTATTTCAATCGGAGCAAAATTTTGATATTTTGAAAATAGCAAAATGTCATCAGCCGGTAATGACAGGGATGTTTATGTTAAGGTTGGCATTAAAATATAATAGTGATTTGAACAGGTATATTTAACTCCATGCGATAAGCTTTGCTGAACTTATAAATATTTTTAATTTTGGATAATCGAATAACCAGGAGTCCTGCTTGTCTAAGCAGGACAGGGTTAACGATTTACTTCCTATCAATCATAAATTCCGGGGTTTAATCAAAATTTTAAGAACAAACGTTTGTAATACCAGTATAAATAAAAGAGCCACTTAAATAAGCTGACTCTTTTTAGCATTTAAAGTATCTTCCTGTAAACATTCAGCTATATGAACAAAACTGCTATTAAGCAATATGCGCACTAATAGTTCGTCATGATTAATAAAACCTTATTTTAGCTTAGCTACAACCAACAAAAGCTAAAATTATGCAGCAAAGTACACTTAAAGAACTGGCTGAAATACTGGGCATGAGTATTTCAACGGTTTCACGGGCACTTAAAGACCATCCGGATATTTCTAAAACCACCAAAACAAAAGTAAAAGAACTGGCGGTAATGATGGAGTATGAGCCAAATAATTATGCTGTACAATTACGGACAAGGCAAAGCAATGTGCTGGGTATTTTGGTACCTACTATTGATAATTATTTTTACGATTCTTTTATTGGGGCTGTGGAAGAAGAGGCAAGGGTACATGGATACTCAGTATTGATAATGCAGTCGAAAGATGACCTGATAATTGAAAATGCAAATATTAACCTGTTCAGGAAAAATATGGTGAGCGGAATTTTTGCTTCCGTCTCTGTCCAGACCGAAGGCCTGGCCAATTATGAACGGATGCTGTCGCAAAAAATTCCAGTGGTTTTTTTTGACCGGGTTGTTGAACTGAAAGGGTGCACCAGGGTATGCCTGGCAGATGAACATGCGGCACAGATTGCTGCTGAGGCAATCATAGCAAAAAAGAAAAAGAAAGTGCTGGCACTTTTCGGGCATCCGCATTTAAGCATTACGAAAAAACGTGTCAGTTCTTTAAAAACTACATTTGAAACACGGACACCTGAAACGGCATTAACGATCGATTATCCTGAAAGTGTTGAAGAATCGAAAAGGGTTGCGTTAATTGCATTGACTGAGCGTAACAGGCCCGATACAATTTTCTGTATGGGCGATATGATTTTGATAGGTGTGATGTATGCGGTGCATCAACTGGGATTGAAAGTGCCTGATGATATTGCCGTTATAGGGATCAGCAACGGGTTTATTCCAACGCTGTACAATCCTAAAATAACCTACGTGGAAACTAGCGGCTATAAACTCGGAAAACTTGCGTTTGTTCAGATGCAGGCAGCATTAAAACTGGAAGAAATAAAAGATGAAGTAACATTGGATTCAATACTTGTAGAAGGCGGATCGCTATAAAAATTTATTAACGGGTCAGGCAAAACCCATAAAGCAAAAATATGCAGACACTAAAACTAAAAGTATCGTTGTTCCTGAATTATTTTGTTTTCGCCATTCTGTTGAACAGTGTGGGAAC
>JBBRCM010000055.1:0-19471 GCA_038204855.1 Chitinophagales bacterium | reverse complement strand
AATACCTTTTAGTTTTTCAGCAACAAAAGCCACACTACTTTTACATCAGAAACTATCCAATATCCAATTAAAAGACCAGATCCAAAACCGAAAGAAAACCACCAGTATCCAATTATCCAGTTAAACCAAAACATCACCTAAGAATCTCTTACGTTATTACAAAATCCCCCGATACATTAGGGGGTTTTGCTTTTAAGCAAGTCGTAAAACCTATAATACCATCTTTATTTATTAAATAGTCCGCCGTGGCGGACTATGCGTAAATATTAGATGGTATTATACCGATAGGAAACTCCTTTGGACCATTTACTGGTATATCGGTATAAATTCAAACTGTTTTCCGGTTCAACCCCGCTAAATACCGGTTCGGCATTAAAAACCCACTGTTTAATCAATTTGAGTTTTATAGCAACAAAAGCCGCACTACTTTTACATCAGAAACGAAGCCAATATCCAATTAAAAAAACAAATCCAGATCCGAAAGAAAACCAAATGTTAAGTTAAGTATCCAATTATCCAGAAAATCCAGACACCTCTGAACAAAAAGTTCTTGCAAAACCCCGGAATACCGGGGTTTTGTTTTTAGTTAATGCCCACTATTCTTTTTTCAGCCTGTTTTCCAGTTCAGTAGCTTATACTTCCATTTCAGTATTAAAATAAAACCGTTTAAGGTTTTTTAGTTTTTTTATTACACCTGGCAGGGTATTTTTATATTGTCAAACAAAAAACCAATATCCTAAAAAATCAATCCATTACCCTAGAAAGCCAAAAGTTAAGTAAGCAGATCCAATTATCCAGACAAAACCAGACATTACCATTGAACAAAAAGTTCTTTCAAATCCTCCGGAAACGGGGGATTTGCTTTTTTAAACCACTGCCTGTATACCTGGTTTAAGCTCTTATTCCGGTTCAGCTCTTCAAAATACCCCTTCAGCATATAAAATAAACAGTTGAATGCCTTTTACTTTTATAAAGCCTTCCGGCGCCTTACTTTTACATCATCAATCCAATATCCACATAAAAAGACCAAAAGAATCCGATTCTCTGAAAACCAAAGATTACCAAAGAAACCGAATCCTATTAAAACCCCGTTAACCCCCGGGGTTATTTTTTTATATACCCGCCCATCTGCCAAGTCAGCCTCCTTTAATATTCTATCTGCTAACCACATTTTGTGTTTCGGCATAGTTATTATAAATTTGCAGTGTTAACCAGGTGGATTTGTTTATTGTTCAACCTGAAGAAAAAAGCGAACTAATAAACGAAAGCAATTCTGCAATACTTCTCTCAGATTGATTCTCGTTTAAAAGTTTATGGTATTTTTTATTGAACCGGGCAGCATAGCTTGGTGCGGCTTCATTGGCAGTTTACACTGAGCGAAGCCGAAGTGCACCTTGTACAGTTGTTCCTTATTCAACTTTAATTAAAGCGAAATGAAAAAATTACAGGATTGTTTAAAAGACCGTATCCTCATCATTGATGGCGCCATGGGCACCATGATACAGCGCCATAAGCTTGAGGAAAGCGATTACCGCGGCGACCGGTTTAAAGACTGGCATACGGATGTAAAAGGTAATAACGACCTGCTGAGCATTACACAACCACACATTATTGAAGAAATTCACAAACAATACCTGGAGGCCGGTGCCGATATTATTGAAACCAATACCTTCAGCAGCACATCCATTGCCCAGGCCGATTACGATATGCAATCGCTGGCTTATGAATTAAATGTAGCATCTGCAAAATGCGCCCGCAATGCAGCAGATGCATACACAGCAAAGAACCCCGATAAGCCACGTTTTGTTGCAGGCGCCATTGGGCCTTTAAATAAAACATTATCACTTTCGCCCGATGTAAATAATCCTGGATACAGGGCTGTAACTTTTGATGAGGTAGCTACTGCTTATACCGAACAGATAAAAGGACTGGTTGATGGTGGTGTAGACATCATTTTAATTGAAACCATTTTTGATACGCTGAATGCAAAAGCAGCTATATATGCTTTTCTAAATTTTTTCAATTCCCGTAAATCTTCGCATCAATCTTCGGGATTTCCTCCCCCGTCGGGGGAGATAGAGGGGGCTTTACCAATCATGATCTCCGGTACCATTACCGATGCCAGCGGCCGTACTCTAAGCGGACAAACACTGGAAGCTTTTTATGTATCCGTTATGCACGCCAACCCCATAAGCATTGGTTTAAACTGTGCTTTAGGCGCATCAGAAATGCGGCCACATATTGAAGAGCTCAGCCAGATCGCTGGTTGTTATACTTCTGCATATCCTAATGCAGGCTTGCCGAATGCCTTTGGCGAGTATGATGAGCAACCGCACGAAACTGCACACATCATTGAAGAATGGGCTAAGGAAGGATTTGTAAATATTGTGGGTGGTTGCTGCGGCACTACACCAGATCACATCAAACATATTGCAGAAGAAGTGAGTAAATTTAAACCAAGATTATTACCTGTACTGGAAGAAGCTTTATAAGATTGGCTAAGTTAACTACCATACAACTTTTTAAAAACATACAAACGCTTGTACAACAAAGCAGGCGAGAGTTATATACCATTGCTAATACCACACTAACAGAAACTTATTTTCATGTTGGCCGTATGATAGTGGAGTATGAACAACAGGGCAAAAGCAGGGCTTTATATGCAAAAGAAACATTGCTTACATTATCTGATAAATTGAGCAAGGCTGTTGGTAAAGGCTTTTCGGTAGATAACCTGGAAAACATGCGTAAGTTTTATTTGGTTTACAAAGAAGATTATGCAAAGTACATTTCTAAAAATCAAATTTCCGAGCCAGTGGCTGGGAAATTAAAATCATTAAAGAAATCCGAGACACTGTCTCGGAAATTAACCGAAAATCAAAAATCCGAGACAGTGTCTCGGAAATTGAGTTTATCTCCTTTTAAATTAACATGGTCGCACTATATCTTTCTAACAAATATTGAAGATAAGATAGAAAGAAAGTTTTATGAAATAGAAACCGGTTCAGAAAATTGGAGCTTAAGAGAATTAAAACGTCAATACGAAAGTGCTTTATTCGAACGCCTTGCATTAAGCCGTGATAAAAAGAAAGTAAAAGAGCTGAGCAAAAGAGGCCATGTAGTACAAAAGCCCGCCGATGCTGTTAAAGACCCGAACATACTGGAATTTTTAAATTTACAGGAAGCCGATTATTACTCTGAAAGCGATTTAGAAAAAGCGATTATAAATAAGTTAGAACATTTTTTATTAGAGTTAGGCAAAGGTTTTTTATTTGTTGACAGGCAAAAACGAATAAAAATGGATGGCGATGATTATAAAATTGACCTGGTTTTTTATCACAGAATATTAAGATGTTTTGTGTTGATAGATTTAAAAATAGGAACGCTGCAGCATAAAGATTTAGGACAAATGCAGATGTATGTAAATTATTACGACGAAGAAATGAAGGCCGCCGAGGAAAATAAAACGATTGGCATTATCCTTTGTAAAAACAAAAAAGAAAGCACCATAAAATATACATTGGGCAAAAACAACAAACAGATATTTGCCAGTAAATACAAAGTATATTTTCCTGAAAAACAAATTTTAAAATTAATACGGGAGCAATAGAAATATAATGACTACAATCAAACCTTTTTTACGCCTTAGCGGCCTGGAACCCCTCATCGTTCGTCCGGAAACAAATTTTATTAATGTTGGCGAACGTACCAATGTTACCGGCAGTAAAATGTTTGCCCGTCTCATACGTGAAGGGCAATATGAAGCAGCACTGGCTGTTGCACGCCAGCAGGTAGAAAACGGTGCACAGGTAATTGATGTAAACATGGATGATGCGCTTTTGGAAGGTGTGCAGGCAATGACCACTTTTTTAAACCTGGTACAATCAGAGCCGGACATTGCTAAGATTCCCATCATGATTGATTCTTCAAAATTTGAAATTATTGAAGCCGGTTTAAAATGTGTACAGGGCAAATGCATCGTTAATTCCATCTCAATGAAGGAAGGCGAAGCTAAATTTATTGAACAGGCTTTCATCTGTAAAAGTTATGGCGCTTCGGTTATTGTGATGGCGTTTGACGAACTGGGCCAGGCTGATACAAAAAAACGTAAAGTAGAAATTTGTCATCGGGCTTATAAAATATTAACAGAGCAGGTTGGCTATGCGCCGCAGGATATTATTTTTGACCCCAACATATTTGCCATTGCAACCGGTATTGAAGAACATAATAATTATGCGGTTGATTTTATAGAAGCAACCCGTGAAATAAAGCAACTGATGCCACTTACCAAAGTGAGTGGTGGCGTAAGTAACGTTTCTTTTTCTTTCAGGGGTAATGAACATGTACGGGAAGCCATTCACAGCGTATTCCTTTTTCATGCCATTAAAGCGGGCATGGATATGGGCATTGTGAACGCAGGTCAGTTGGTGGTTTATGATGAAATAGAACCCAACCTGCGGGTACTTTGCGAAGATGTTGTGCTTAACAGAAATAACGACAACAACGAGACCACCGAAAAAATGATTGCCTTTGCTGAAACTGTTAAAGCAAAAGGGAAAGAAATAATTAAGGACGAAAGCTGGAGAAAGGAAGAAGTAGAAAAACGTTTATCTCATGCTTTGGTAAACGGCATAACCGATTATATTGATGCTGATACCGAAGAAGCCCGTCAAAAATACCCCAAGCCGCTTGATGTAATTGAAGGACCGTTGATGGATGGCATGAACATCGTAGGTGATCTTTTTGGTTCGGGTAAAATGTTTTTACCACAGGTTGTAAAAAGTGCCAGGGTAATGAAGAAAGCGGTTGCTGTGTTAACGCCTTTTATTGAACAGGAAAAAGAAGACCGTAAAAATGCACACATTGCAGCCGGAACAATAAATGAAGAAACTGCAGGCGCAGCAAAAATATTATTGGCTACTGTAAAAGGAGATGTACACGATATTGGTAAAAATATTGTGGGTGTTGTATTGGGTTGTAATGGTTATGATATTATCGATTTAGGTGTGATGGTATCTACTGATAAAATCCTGGAAACAGCAGTAAGAGAAAAAGTTGATATTATTGGTTTAAGCGGATTGATTACACCTTCGCTTGATGAAATGGTACACGTGGCGCATGAAATGAAGCGCCGTGGTATTACCTTACCGTTGATGATCGGCGGCGCCACCACATCACGCATGCATACGGCTGTAAAAATTGCGCCGCAGTACGATGATGGTGTTGTTCATGTGTTGGATGCCAGCCGCAGCGTAACTGTTGCCGGAAGCTTATTAAGCAAAGAACAAAAGCCTGCATTTTTACAAAGCCTGAAAGCAGAATATGATAAACTGGTGGTAGATTTTGCTAATAAAAAATCGGTTAAACAATATGTAAGGTTTGAGGAGGCGCAAAAAAACGGTGCCGTTACAGACTGGGCAAACTACAAACCGGTTGCGCCAACATTTACCGGTACAAAAATACTGGACAATTATTCTTTGACAGAAATTGCTGAGTACATTGATTGGCAACCCTTCTTCATTGCATGGGAAATGCACGGAAAATTTCCGGCCATACTTACAGATAATATTATTGGTGTAGAAGCTACTAAACTTTACAATGATGCTAAACAATTATTGCAACAGATTATTAATGAAAAATGGCTGACTGCGAAAGGCGTTGTCGGCTTTTGGCCGGCCAATAAAGTTGATCATGATACGATTGATGTGGATAATGAATCTGTAGTAACAAAATTGCAGTTTCTGCGCCAGCAAATAAAGAAAACTGCTGGCCAGCCAAATTTATCGTTGGCAGATTTTATTGCGACGGCTGAACAAAATTATCAAGATCATCTTGGAGCCTTCAGCGTAACTATCCAGGGCATTGAAAAGCACATCAAAAACTTTGAAGCCAATCTTGATGATTACAATAAAATAATTCTTCAGGCTTTAGCAGATAGATTAGCAGAAGCTTTTGCAGAACTGCTTCATAAAAGAACCAGGACTGAATACTGGGGTTATGTTTCAGAAGAACATCTTTCCTATGAACAGCTAATTAAGGAAGAATATTTGGGCATCCGCCCTGCACCAGGTTATCCGGCCTGCCCGGATCATACAGAAAAGTATAAGTTATTTGAACTGCTGGGCGGCGAAGAAACAACCGGCATCATGTTAACTGAATCACTGGCTATGTACCCGGCATCATCAGTATGCGGCTGGTATTTTGCCAATCCCGAAAGTAAATATTTTGGCGTAGGCAAAATAGAAAAAGATCAATTGGATGATTATGCACGTAGAAAAGGAATGAGCATGGATGAAGCAACCAAGTGGCTGAGGCCGATATTGGAGTAAACAAACGGCTTTTGTTACGTAAGTTTGTAAACATAAATAATTGCTACATGCGTATCATCTCTTACAATGTAAACGGCATACGTGCCGCCATAAAAAAAGGATTTATTGACTGGTTAAAAACTAACCCTGCCGATATAATTTGCCTGCAGGAAATAAAAGCAAGCCAGGGAGATGTGGATGTAAAGCTGCTAGAAGACTTGGGCTTTCATCACCATTGGTTTAGTGCACAAAAAAAAGGATACAGTGGCGTAGCCGTATTTACAAAAATAAAGCCTGATAAAGTTACCATTGGCAGCAGCATTGAAAGCAGCGACAATGAAGGCAGGGTAATACAACTTGACTTTGGAGATATCCGTTTAATTAATGCGTACTTCCCTTCCGGCACCAGCGGCGATGAACGGCAGGCATTTAAATATGTTTGGCTCGATGAGTTTCATGCGTATTTGAATAAACTCAGGAAGAAATATCCAAAAATAATCCTGGTAGGCGATTACAACATTGCACATAGTGAGATTGATATTCATGATCCCAAAGGAAATAAAAAAAGCAGCGGATTTTTACCAGAAGAAAGGGAATGGATGACTAAATTTTTAGCCAGCGGCTGGATAGATACTTTTCGTGAGTTTCATACGGAGCCTCACCGTTATAGCTGGTGGAGCCAGCGCTTTCCGTCGGTACGCTTAAATAATAAGGGCTGGCGCATTGATTATATTACCGTTACGGAGCCACTGAAAAAACAATTAGTTGACGCTGATATTTTCCCCGACGTAAAGCATAGCGATCATTGTCCGGTTTATGTGGAATTAAAAAATTAAAATAAGTACATTCTATCTATGATTGTTTATAATGTTACGATAAAAATTACAAATGCCATTCATACCGAATGGCTGCATTGGTTAAAGGAAGAACACGTTCCTGACATTATACAAACCGGGTGCTTTACCCACGCCACAATTTTACGTTTGATGGAAGTTGATGATGCAGAGGGGCCCACCTATGCCGTGCAATATTTTGCCGAAAGCAAGGGGTTATACAACAACTACATCGAAAACCACGCAGCTATGATGAGACAAAAAAGCTTTGCTAAATGGGACAATCAATTCATCGCTTTCAGGTCGGTAATGCAGGTTGTTAACTAATTGTGCAAAACAATTGATTTTGTATTTCTTTTTATTTAATCACCATTTTGCGTTCCTTTGTAATGCCCACGGGCAGCGGATTTCAATGTGTTATTTTTTAAAACCCAATGCTGTAAAGGGTTTCGGTAAAATATACCGACAAAAAAACGGCCATTTCAATAGCCTCTGCCTGCTCAAAATCCTTATTCCTTGTGGCTTACAGCCCATCTGTACAAAATAATAATTTTTAAAAAAAATTTTGTTGCAATTAAAAAGCATCTATATTTGTTGCAGTTAAAAAAATCAAAAAAAATCAACATGAACAAAGCTGAATTAATTTCAAAACTTGCTGATGATGCAGGTATTACAAAAACACAGGCAAATGCTGCTTTAGATTCTTTCGTAGCTGCAGTTACTAAAACTTTAAAAGGTGGTGGTAAAGTTACATTGGTAGGATTTGGTACTTTTTCTGTTTCAAAAAGAGCTGCCCGTAACGGCCGCAATCCTCAAACAGGTGCTGTTATTAAAATTAAAGCAAAAAAAGTTGCTAAATTTAAAGCCGGTAAAGAATTATCAGCTAAAGTGTAATTTTGTATTAAACACAAAAAAAAGCAAGGTGCTGATGTGCCTTGCTTTTTTTGTAGCAATAAAATTTAATCATACATAAAAAAATTAATTATGGGACGTGGTGATATTAAAACAAAAAAAGGAAAAATTTTTAGTGGCTCTTTTGGTAAAACAAGGCCTGCAAAACCTGCAAAAAAAATAATAGCAGTTGCGGAAGTTGCCTCAGAAGAACCAAAAAAAGCAGCGAAGAAAAAAGCTTAATCAGGGATGGGGAATTAGGAATTGGGAATTGGGAATTAGGAATTTGGAAAGGCATTTGGCCTCATCCCTAATTACCAATTACTAATTCCTTTCTGTTTTCAGGGAGCCAGCCGCTCAATTTTCCAGCTTCCATCCGGCATTTTTGAGTATTGCAGCCTGTCATGCAGGCGATTTGATCTACCCTGCCAGAATTCGATCACAGTTGGCATCACCATATAACCTCCCCAATGAGGGGGCCTGGTTATTTCAGTAGCAGCAAATTGTTCTTCAAAATTTTCAATACTTTTTTCAATTATTTCTCTTGATTCAATTACGCTGCTTTGCGGCGATGCCCAGGCTCCTATGCGGCTACCCTCCGGTCTCGAATTAAAGTATTCATCACTTTCGCCTTCACTTACTTTTACAACACTGCCGATAATTCTTACCTGCCGTTCCAGTTCTTTCCAGAAAAAAACAAGGCAGGCCCGTGGATTTTCAGCAAGCTCTTTTGCCTTATTGCTGTTGTAGTTTGTAAAAAAAACAAACCCGGCATCGGTAAAAGATTTCAACAAAACAATTCTTGCATCGGGCAAGCCGGTTAAAGATGCTGTTGCCAGTGTCATGGCATTTACTTCATCCAGTTCACTCGCCAAGGCTTCATCCCACCAGCGGCCAAACTGTATAAAAGGGTCAGCAGCAATATCTGTTTCCAATAGAGTCTGTAGTTGATAATCTTTCCTGATATCCGCAATATTTTTATTCATCCTGTGTTTGTTTTCTCGTGTAAAATTCAGCTAATTCAACCAAACAAAAAAGCATCCCTATCAATTGGGATGCTTTTTTTAATTCAATTTTTAAACTACTAATTCAATAATCCGCCACTGGTCGCTATTCCTACTCCCATAGCTGCAAATAATACAGCACCTAATATAGCAACAACAATAAAGTATAGCGCAGCCATTATTACAAATGATACAATCATGTAAACCACTTTCTTGTCTTCGGGCGTTTTCTTTAATGGTCCTATACCTAAATACATCAAATAAATTCCATAAGCCCATGCAGCAATTGAAATAAGCCAACCGATTACCGGAATAAAAGACAATAAACCTCCCACATAGGAAGGCGTACCTGAAAAGGCGACTAATTGAGCCGATTTTCCCATGTTCTTTTCAGAACCAAAGCTTGGGGCCAGCATATCAATAATAATAACTGAAACATAAAAAGCCACAATAGAAGCAATAAATGCAATTACCGCGGATATTATGAAATATTTCAACCCAAAAGTACCGGCAAACAAAAGCCCTTTTAATAAAGAACCAACTGCTGCAATGAGTGATAAAGGCAATACATAATCCATGAACAGAGATTGCGTGGTAGCAGTTTCTCCGTTAATTACTTCCCATTCGGTTTTGGGTGTAATTAAAATGTTCTTTACTCTTTCTATTAAATTCATATGCAATAAGTTTTAGAGCAGCAAAATATAAAATAGGCATCAGCAATGCAAGTGTTTTTGGGTTTTATTTTAAAACAGCAGAAATAACTGTAGCCCATCAAATTTCTTTCAGAAAATTTTTTGACTCCAGCACCCTGATCCGTTCTCTCAAACTATCCCTTTCCAGTACACTGTTTTCCAGCAGGCTCTCTAATTCGCCAATGCGCCTCGAATACTGTTCCAACTGAAGGCTGGCTGCCTTTATTGTGGTTAGCTGGACCCGTATATCTTTAAACTGGCTTTGCAGATAGGCATAATCCTGCAGCAATTCACCATACTCCTTATTTAATACAGCCATGTCGGTAAGTTCCCGCTGCAACTCAAGTTCTCTTTCTTCTGCTCCCTTGGAGTCCTGTTGCTTTTCACCCAGGCGGTTGCGCATGCTTTCAATTTCATCCTGCTGTGCATCTATTTTGCTGCGTAACGCGGCAGATTCGGCAAGCTCATCTCCTAAAAATTCAATTTCCTGCTCCCTGGCTGCCAGCATAGCATTGGCATCTGCAAGTTGCACCTGAAGGCTTTCATTAGCCGAAATTAATAGTTTGATCTGTTCTGCTGATAACATAGGTAAGACGCGGAATAATCCTTATCCCGGTCAAATTATAGATTTTACAGTCTTAAAACAAAAAAACCAGACCTTTATTGTACCTTATAAACAATAATAATCTTTTAGGCAGCGTATAGTTGGGTGCCGGTATCTTATACCGGTTAAGCCCATGTAAACTAATTTGCATTTGACCGAAGACGAACTTATACGGGGATGTTTACAGGAAGAAGCCTCCTGTCACAAGGAGGTATTTAACCGTTACGCCAGCCGCATGCTGGGTGTATGTAACCGATATGCCCGAAACAGTGCAGATGCAGAAGATATTTTACAGGATGCTTTTATTAAAGTGTTCGACAAGATTTACCAGTTTAAGTTTGAAGGATCTTTTGAAGGCTGGATTAGAAAAATAGTAGTAAATACTGCTTTAAAAAAATATTCCTTACGCAGGTACGAGAAAGAAGTTTCAGGTTATGAAATTACCGACCGGGATGAAAGTGCGATGGAACCACCTGCCTACGGCCATTTAACCGAAAAAGACCTGTTGGTTTTGATTAATAAATTACCAGATGGATACCGGCTTATTTTTAACCTGTACATTATTGAAGGATACCAGCATGATGAAATTGCAGCTATGCTGAACATACAACCGGGTACCAGCAGAAGCCAGTTGGTTAAAGCAAGAAATATGCTGCAGAAACAAATTTTACAACTACAAAAAGTTGCGGTATGAACAATAACCGGCATTTTGATGAACATATAAAAGAGCAGTTCGGTAATTACACGCCCGATGTGCATCCACGCATCTGGGAAAAAATAATTGCTGAAAAGAATAAAAAAAGGCCTGCTGGCTTTTGGGTTTCCATGCTTAACAACCGCAGCAAATTACTGCTGTTGGGCCTTGTTATTGCTTTAAGCAGTGGCGGCACCTGGTTATATTACACTAAATTTTCCGCCGCAAAAGAAAGTACATCTGCGGTGGCCGATACGAAAAAAGCAATACCTGCAACTGATACAAAAGACAACATACCCGCAAACGAAATCTCTTCAGATAACCCTATTAATTCAGCCCAATTAATTGGTGACCCTGCTACAGCAAATGATATGTATGCAGGTTCAAATACCGGGTTAAATACCAAAACAAGTACCAGTGTAAGTATAACTACGCCTGTGGCAGAAACTGATGACAGCAAAGCATATACAACCAACAGCGCAAAAGGAAATAAAAAATAT
This sequence comes from Chitinophagales bacterium, assembly GCA_038204855.1. Taxonomy (GTDB): domain Bacteria; phylum Bacteroidota; class Bacteroidia; order Chitinophagales; family Chitinophagaceae; genus Ferruginibacter. The sequence continues at coordinate 7,945 of JBBRCM010000055.1, read as the reverse complement.
TACACGGGTTTGGGAAATGTGCTGGTAAACACAACCATGCCCGATACCGAAGAAGATGAATATGCAGACCAGGGAGGAACCCTGCTTGGCAGGCTTACTTTTAATGCAGAAAAAATTACTGAAAAAAGAAAAAGCGGCAAGGGAGATCTGCTTCGTTTTAATGCTGTTGTTTTTTTACCCGGCTGCCCCGGAGTTGAAAAAGATGCTTCAGGCAATAAAAGATATTTTGAATTTTATGCCGGACCCGATTATGCATTCCGCAGTTTGCAAGACACCGGCAATTCTGCCTACCTGCAAAAAAGAAAAGAAAGTACAAAATTCAAATCTGCTTTCAGCGCCGGTGTACGATACACCAAGGTTTTCAATAACTCCATGAGCGTTAGAGCCGGGGTTAACTACAGTCAGATAAACGAAAAATTCACATTTAACCAGGGCAATTTGGTGCAGGTAACTTACATCATCAACAACAATGGTGATACTGTTGGCAGTTATACTACAACCGGTTCCCGTTACAAAACAACCACCAACAGGTATCGCAGTGTGGATATTCCATTGGTTGTTGGGTATGAGTTAGGTAACGGCAAGCTGCACGCAAACATCAATGCAGGTCCTATTATTAATATTTACAGTTGGCAAAAAGGCGATGTACTGGATGCCAATGGAAACCCGGTAAGCATAACAACCGGTAAAGCTTCATCGCCCTATCAGTTCAAAACCAATGCCGGTGTAGGTTTTGTTGGTGCGGTATCGGTTTACTACAAACTCAACGACAGGTTGCACATCATGGCCGAACCTTACTTCAGGTATAATTTAACACCCATGAATAAAGAGAGCATCACATTAAAACAAAAATATCAAACCGCAGGTTTAAGATTGGGAATAAGGCTTGATTTAAAATAGAGGCAGCGTAAATAAAACTTAAAGTATCTGTTGTAAGAGGGCGCATTTAAATATAAAAAAATGAATAAAAAGTTAATCATATTGGTATTGTTTGCAGGTAGTTTGTTTTTAAATGCCTGTCAAAAAGATATTGATGTTTTTGTGCCAGACCCCGGGCAATTAAATGGGCCGGATAGCACCTGGCAAAATACCATTACTGCATCCATGCCGGTATCTGCTCTTAAAAATACTTTGCTAACCGAACCATACTTAGACAGCATAAATGTTAACGCAAATATTGCAACGGTTGTAACTCCTTTTGGCATGCAGGTTCAATTCCCTCCTAACTGCTGTACAAATGGAGCCGGGCAACCGATTACCGGCAAAGTAGATGTAGAAATTCAGGTTGTAAAAAAGAAAGGTGATATGATAAGGCTGGATAAGCCAAGTACCTATAACGACAGCATGTTGATTACAGCAGGTCAAATTTTTATCAGGCTAAAAAAAGAGGGTCAGCCAATTCAGTTAGCGCCTGGTATAAGGTATAATATAAACTTCGTTGACCTGCCAATAAACCCGCAGGCGAAACTTTTTATAGGCGATGAAACCAATACACAGGCTTTTAACTGGTTACCTACTCCCGATCCATCGCTTGATACTATTATTATAACCCCGCAGTCTTACCAGGCATATACAAAGCGCCTGCGCTGGATAAGTATTGCACAGAAATTTGATTTAAACACAATAGCAAAAGTTAGTGTGGCTGCTGATATGGCTTCTTACTTTACAAATAGCAATACCATTGCCTTTACGGTGTTTAAAGATCTTCGGTCAGTAGTTGCCATGCACCCCGATTTAGGCACCCGAAAATTTATTACCGGTAAGCTGCCCGTGGGCAAACAGATCACCGTTGTTGTAATTTCAAAACAGGGAAATGATTATTATCTGGGTTTTGAATCTGCAGTTACGCAAACACAAGCATCAAATTCCACGCTGCAACAGGTGCATGTTGTGCCTATAAAAAAATCTCTGGCAGAAATATTATCTTACCTCAACACACTTTAATTCAAAACAATCTATAAAAAAGGTATGCAGTTGACTGCATACCTTTTACAATTATACTTTTATTTTTTAAGAAACCAATGTCCCCACTTTTTCGCCGGTAACCACTTTCAGCAAATTGCCTTCGGTATTCATATCAAAAACAACAATGGGTAAATTGTTTTCCATGCAGAGTGTAAAAGCCGTCATATCCATCACTTTCAGGTTCTTTTGAATACACTCGTTAAAAGTTATGGTTTCGTATTTGGTTGCAGTTGGGTCTTTTTCAGGATCCGAGGTATAAATTCCGTTAACCCTGGTCCCTTTTAATATTACATCAGCCTTAATTTCAATAGCCCTTAAAGAACCGGCAGTATCTGTAGTGAAATATGGATTACCGGTGCCTGCACCAAAAATAACAACACGTCCTTTTTCCAAATGCCTCATGGCCCTTCTGCGGATATAAGGTTCAGCAATCTGCTCCATTTTTATGGCGCTTTGCAGTCTGGTGTAAATGCCGGCCTTTTCCATTCCGCTTTGCAGGGCCATGCCATTAATAACGGTTGCAAGCATACCCATATAATCTCCCTGTGCCCTTTCAATGCCGCTCTCAGCCTCGTTCATACCACGATAAATATTACCGCCACCAATAACAACTGCTACCTGCACTCCAAGTTCAATAACCGATTTTATATCCTGGGCATAGCGTGCAATAACTTCACTATCCAGTCCAAAATTTTTATTGCCCATTAAAGATTCACCGGAAAGTTTCAGCAGTATTCGTTTGTACTTGGGAAGCATTTTTGTAGATATTTTTGCGAAGATATATTTTTATCCCGATAGCTATGGGGATTCTTTAACAGCTTTTATAGAATACATCATGGGCATTTTTTCATCCATCCCTTTAATGCGCCACATATCATCTGCTCCTTTTTCCAAATTATTAAAGCAGTTATAGGGCGAATAGGGAAACTCATTAAAAAGTACGATTTGCAGTTTATGTTTAACCAATGCATTTACAATTTCAGAAAAAGGATGGTTCCAGCCATGCTCCATGGATTTGATGGGTGCGTTCCTATCAGAATAAGTACCCGATATTTCTTCGGTAATCACTTTGGTATTAAAATAATTGTATTTTACTTTTTCAAAACTTTCATCCATCATCCATAAAGTAGGATGAAAATCGGCGATATAAAAAACACCACCCGGCTTTAGAAAATCCGCAACTATGTCTGCCCATGCATCCAGGTCGGGCAGCCAGCCAATAGTACCATACGAAGTAAATACAATATCGAATTTTTTGTCAAGATGCTGCTTCAGGTCGTAAACATTGCAGCATACAAATTCAGCGTGTAGGTCTAATTCTGTATTTATTTCTTTGGCAAGATTGATAGCTTTATCACTCAGATCAACTCCTACACAATCAGCACCGGCCCTTGCCCAACTCATGGTATCCATACCAAAATGACATTGCAGGTGCAGTAAAGATTTACCCGTTACATCACTCAGTTCTTCCAGCTCAATTTTATTTAGGGATGATTTTCCTTTTTTAAAAGAATCCAGATCGTAAAAATCAGAATCTTTGTGTACTGCAGTTCGTTTGTTCCAGGATTGTTTGTTTTGCTCGAAACAGGATTGATAATTTTCCATTTTTCAAATATACCAGTTTTAAAAAATACCCACTGCCGGGTATATACCTGAGTAATAATAAAGATACTTTTATAGCAGAATTTTAAAACTCTAAACATCAAAAAATAAATTATGACAAACGTTTCAAAATGGACGAGCTGGGAAGGCGGTATCGATTTAGTAGCCGTTACTTCTCCTGATTTGCAGATGCCAAATTTAATTGTTCATCTTGGCCGCATGGTAAACACGCCTGTTGGTAATGCTGCAAGTGGTATGATACTTTGGCAACCTGATGCTGCTGCTATGCCTGCTGTAATGGGCTTTGTAAGCACCAATGAAGAAGTGGGCAAATATTTTGGCCCCAATATTTTTGCAGGTACGCCCTTTGAACAAGCACCTGTTTTAAATGCCACAATCAATATTGAAATAACTGCTGATAAAGCCATCAGCAAATGTGTTGTAGGCGATTATACTTTTGAAGTAGAGATGAGTGATTTCACTGAGCCTTACCTCATCAACCGTGAACCTGCAGCCATGCCGCCGTTTCATCAGCAGGGAGTGGAAATACATGCAAGGAAAGTAAGTTTAAAAATTAATGGCGAAGTCATAAATATTATTGTGCCTCCGGTTGGTATTACCGGTGGACCGGCCTGCGTGGTTAGCCCCAATGGAGTTTATGCAAGATAAAATCAGCCGCAAATTTTATTTTTCAATCTTAGGTAAATGAAGAAATTCGTTTTATTTTTTTTAGTGATGTTTTTTGCATTTTCTGCTTTTGCACAATTAAATGCAGAGCAGGCCGGTATCAAAAATGTATTCTTTAATTTTCTCGCTTTTTACAAAAAAAATGAAGCAAAGTTTAATTCATTTGCACTTTATAAAGGCAAGGAAAAAGACAATGCACCACCTTACCGTATTCAATGGAAGGAAGCAGAAAAGTATTTTGCTTATTTGCGCAGCAGTGTACCTTATGTGGGCGAAGCTTACATAAATACCGAAAAAGCACATTTTAAATTTGCCGACAGTTGTTTTAAAGCCGATCCCCAGGAAGAATTGCCCGCAGGTTTTGACTACGACCGATGGGCGGGTGGACAGGAATCTATTGAGTACACTTATAAATGGTACACGTCGGCAAAGAATAAATATGGTATTACCCTTAACGGGAATACTGCTATTTTAAAGATTGGTTCAGAACTTTTGGGTGGTAGTAATAATGAAAAAGACCGCTACTGGAGTTTTGTTCCCTTTGTAAAAGAAAAAGGCAAATGGAAAATGGCCGATAATGTTTACCCGGCAGATGATGGGAATTGATAGCATTAACCCTGTGATATAAAAAGAGCGAAACAAAATTGTTTCGCTCTTTTTATATCTCTTATTGAGAGTAGTTTATCCTAAAGCTACTCTCTTAAAATCTGTAACCTTCAAATCAGCATCAACGCTCTTTAAATAATCGGCAACAGATTTACTGTTGTCTTTTACAAAAGCCTGATGCATTAAAGTATTGTCTTTAAAGAATTTGTTCATTTTACCATCGGCAATTTTTTCAGCCATTTCAGCCGGTTTACCTTCTGCCTTTATCATTTCAATAGCAATGGCTTTTTCCCTGTCTTTTGTTTCCTGGCTTATAGAGGTTTCATCAACGGCCAATGGATTCATTGCTGCAATCTGCATAGCAACGTCTTTTCCTGCATCAGCAGCTTCTTTGGTCATTGAAACCAGCACACCCATACGGTTTGCACCATGTATGTATGACGCAACATAAGGAGCTTCAACTCTTTCAAAACGGGTAAGCTCAATTTTTTCGCCTATTGATGCCAATTTATCATTGATCATATCAGCAACAGTTTCGTTGCCAACTTTTGCGGCTTTCAATTCTTCGGCTGTTTGTACATTATTTGCAATGGCTGCATCAGCTATCGTTTGAACAAAAGCTACAAATTCAGGATTGCGACTAACAAAATCAGTTTCGGCGCTTACACATAAAACAATACCGCTTTTATGATCGGTAGTTGTTTGTGCAATTACCACACCTTCTTTGGCTTCACGGTCGCTGCGCTTGGCGGCAACTTTCTGGCCTTGTTTACGCAACCAATCAATGGCTGCTTCAAAATCGCCGTTGCTTTCTGTTAATGCTTTGCGGCAATCTAACATACCGGCACCTGTTGTCTGGCGTAATTTATTTATGTCTGCTGCTGTTATTGTAACACTCATAATAATGGATAATTAAATAATTGATAATGCTTTAAGGAATAAACCACGTCTTTTAAACAACGCCTATGCTGAATAAAGAGTGAATGTACAAGAGTGCGACGCCACCGAAGTTGATTAAAGAATAAATGTTGGGCTCAAAAAAATTACCCACACAATCTTCGCTCAAAATCTCCTCCATTTCCTCCCCCGTCGGGGGAGATAGAGGGGGCCTTACCTTGGACCACCGCTACCGGCAGGCCTTCTGCCACCCTGGCCTGGGCCCGCAACACGACGCTTAGGTTGGGAGGCTATGCCTTTACCACCACCACGCTTATTCCTGTCGTCACTGCCGTCTTGCTTAGCTTCAAAACGTGCTGCTTTAGCTTCAGCGCTTTCTTCAGAATCGCTGTTCTCATCTTCGTCTTTGTTAGCCTGGCGCTCCTGTAATCCTTCTGCAATTGCTGCAGTTAAATAGTTCAGGATGATAGCGATTGATTTGGTAGCATCGTCATTTGCAGGAATGGCAAAATCAACTTTATTTGGATCGCAGTTGGTATCAACCATACCAAAAGTACCGATGCCCAGTTTTCTTGCTTCGGCAAGTGCAATATGCTCGTGGCCTATATCAACCATAAACAATGCGGCAGGTACACGGCTTATCTGCGCAATACCACCCAACACTTTTTCCATCTTTTCTTTATCACGTGTCAGCGTTAATTTCTCTTTTTTGGTTAAGCTTTCAGCGCTGCCGTCAGCAAGCATTTTTTCGATGCTCTGCATTTTTTTAACACTCTTACGTACCGTGTTGAAGTTGGTTAACATACCACCTAACCAACGCTCGGTTACAAAAGGCATGTTTACACGTTGTGCACAGTCGCTAACGATTTCTTTAGCCTGCTTTTTGGTAGCCACAAACATGATATTTTTACCACTGCGTGCAATTGCTTTTAAAGCAGCAGCAGACTCCTGTAAACCTTCTACAGTTTTGTTCAGGTCAATAATGTGTATGCCTTTCTTTTCAGCAAAGATGTAAGGCAACATCTTAGGGTTCCACTTTTTCTTTAAATGCCCAAAGTGTACACCTGCTTCTAAAAGTTGCTGTTGTAAGGAAGTATTTTCCATTTTATTTTAGCTTTTAGCTGTTAGCCTTTAGCGATTAGCCAATGCAAAACAGCGATTTTAATTATTATTATTGATAATTGGGCTGGAGCTAATAGCTAAAGGCTAATAGCTAACAGCTTTCTTAACGTTTGCTGAACTGGAAGCTTCTTCTTGCTTTCTTACGTCCTGGTTTCTTACGCTCAACCGAACGTGGGTCACGCTTTAATAAACCGGCAGCTTTTAAAGCCGGGCGGTAATCAGCGCTTACTTCAATCAAGGCACGGGCAATGCCCAGCTTGGTTGCTTCAGCCTGTCCTTTTACACCACCGCCTGTAGCATTAACCACTACATCAAATTTATCAGAAGCCTCAACCGTTTTAAAAGGTGCTTCTACCTGGTTTTGTAAATAAACCAACGGGAAGTAGGTTTTGTAGTCTTTACCGTTTACTGTAATCTTGCCATCTCCTTTACTAAGGAAGATACGTGTTACAGCTTCTTTTCTGCGGCCGACTGCGTTTGTTTGTTTTTCCATTTTATTTTTAGCTTTTAGCCATTAGCTTTTAGCCATTAGCTAACAGCTAACAGCTAACAGCTCGTAGCTGTTTTAGAATTTTAAGTCTTTAGGTTGTTGTGCACCGTGTGGATGCGCTGAACCCTGGTAAACAAATAATTTTTTGTACATCTGGCGGCCAAGGCGGTTTTTAGGCAACATACCTTTGATAGCTCTTTCGATTATAACTTCGGGCCTGCGCCTTAACAGGTCTTTTGCTACTTCTTCTTTACGGCCACCGGGATAACCACTAAAAGTATCGTAGATTTTTTCATCCATTTTATTACCCGTAAGTTTTATCTTTTCGCAATTGGTAACAATGATGAAATCGCCGCAATCAACATGGGGCGTGTAGTATGCTTTGTTCTTACCACGAAGAACGGCCGCAATACGGGCACACATACGACCAACGGTTTGATTAGTACCATCCACAACGTACCAGTTGTGAGTAACGGTAGCCTCGTTCGCATGTTTTGTAGTGAAATGTAATTTGCTCATTTTTTTTATGTTTTAAGTTTTTTTCCGTTGACATCCTGAGCGGAGCCGAAGGAAGCT
>JBBRCM010000054.1:0-19561 GCA_038204855.1 Chitinophagales bacterium | reverse complement strand
TTATCTAACTACTTGTATTACTCGTCATCCTTCACTTTGCCTCTTTGTTTAGCAATTACTTCTTCTGCAATGTTATTTGGTGCAGGAGAGTAATGGCTGAACTCCATGGTAGAAGTAGCACGGCCGCTTGATAATGAACGCAACTGCGTTACATAACCAAACATTTCGCTTAATGGCACTTTGGCTTTAATAACCTGCACACCATGTTTGCTATCCATACCTTCCAGCATACCACGGCGGCGGTTTAAATCGCCCGTAACATCACCCATGTACTGGTCTGGTGTTAATACTTCCACTTTCATGATCGGTTCCAGTAAAACAGGTTTTGCTTTACGGCCAGCTTCACGGTATCCTTGTTTTGCACAAAGTTCAAAACTCATCGCATCACTATCCACCTGGTGGAACGAACCATCAAACACACGTACTTTCATGCTCTCCATCGGGTAACCTGCCAATACACCGGTAGTCATCGCAGTTTCAAAACCTTTTTGAATAGCCGGTACAAATTCTTTGGGAATACTACCACCAAACAAACCGTTAACAAACTGGAAATTACTTCCTTTATTGATCTCTTTATCATTCAAAAATTCCGGGTCAGCGGGCCCGATCTCAAAAATAATATCGGCAAATTTACCACGACCACCGGTTTGTTTTTTCAATGTCTCACGGTGCTCAATTGAATTATGGAATGCTTCTTTATAAGCAACCTGCGGAGCACCCTGGTTAATTTCAACTTTAAACTCACGACGCATACGGTCAACAATAATTTCCAGGTGCAACTCACCCATACCACTTAAAATGGTCTGGCCGGTTTCTTCGTCAGTCTTAACACGTAATGTAGGATCTTCCTCAACTAATTTGGCAATCGCCATACCCATCTTATCAACGTCGGCCTGTGTTTTTGGTTCAACCGCAACACTGATAACCGGTTCCGGGAAGGTCATCGCTTCAAGCACTATCGGATTGTCTTCGTTACAAAGTGTATCACCGGTTTTAATATCTTTGAAACCTACAGCAGCTCCAATATCACCCGCTTCAATAAAATCAACCGGGTTTTGTTTATTGGCATGCATCTGCATAATACGGCTGATACGTTCTTTTTTACCAGTACGGGTGTTCAGCACATAAGAACCAGAATCTAAACGGCCACTATAAGCCCGGAAGAACGCTAAACGACCCACAAACGGATCGGTCATGATCTTAAATGCCAAAGCACTGAATGGTTCTTTTGGATCAGCATGACGCAGTAATTCTTCCCCGGTATCAGGATTGATTCCTTTAACAGCTTCAATATCCAAAGGACCAGGTAAGTAACGAACGATAGCATCCAATGCAGTTTGTACACCTTTGTTTTTAAAAGATGAACCACACATCATCGGGATGATAGAAATATCAATCGTTGCTTTACGGATAGCTTCATGAATTTCATCTTCAGAGATCGTATCAGGATCATCAAAGAATTTTTCCAGTAATTTATCATCATAATCTGCAACTGCTTCAATCAAATGCTGTCTCCATTCTTTCACGTCCTCCAGCATATCTTCCGGAATAGGCACTTCATCAAAAGTCATTCCCTGTCCAGCTTCATCCCACACAATACCTTTCATGGTAATCAGATCAACCACGCCTTTGAAATTATCTTCGGCTCCAATGGGTAATTGCAAAGGCACAGCTTTAGCGCCCAGCATTTCTTTAATTTGCTTTACAACATTTAAGAAATCGGCACCACTGCGGTCCATTTTGTTTACAAAACCAATACGGGGTACTTTGTATTTGTTAGCCTGGCGCCAAACAGTTTCGCTCTGTGGCTCTACACCAGATACGGCGCAGAACAAAGCCAGCAAACCATCCAGTACACGTAAAGAACGTTCTACCTCTACAGTAAAATCCACGTCCCCCGGCGTATCAATAATGTTGAATTTGTATTGATGTGTCTCAGGTGTTTTTTGGCCATTCGCCATTGGGAAGTTCCAAAAGCAGGTAGTAGCAGCACTGGTAATAGTGATACCTCTTTCCTGTTCCTGGGCCATCCAGTCCATAGTAGCGGCACCATCGTGCACCTCACCAATTTTATGGTTTACACCGGTATAATATAATATACGCTCGGTGGTAGTGGTTTTACCGGCATCAATATGAGCGGCAATTCCAAAGTTTCGTTGATAACGTAAATCTCCCATTTTTTTGTTTATTTAATAATTAAGATTTTTGATTTAATATTTTTTGAGCCCGGCTTTTGAATTTTAATTAAGCTTCATTGGCAACGGCTGTTTGTTAATTTTTGCTTTTTCATAAAAAGTGAAAATTAATCACTCTTGTACTTATGTTCTTTGCTGATTTTTATTTACGCCCAGATATTCGCTGGGGTAAAAGTCCACCGTCGGGGGATTTAGGGGGCCGTATGTATTTTTAAACTCTCATGGTATGCTAAATAAGCACGGCTCCATCCAAACGCTGCCTGCCTTTTAGCGGCGCAAAGGTACAAATTTTTTCTTTCCTAACAAATCAGATTTGAATCTTTAGCCTATATATGGCTGATTTTTAACTTTTAAATACTGTTTTATAAGTTTTACAGGGAAGTTGTTGCCAAAACAATGGCTGGTTGGGTATTATTGGGCTCGATATTACTTTGTACCATGTTCACTTTTTCGCCAAAATACTGTCCACTGCATATTTTATATTTACACCGATAAATTCTTCTTTTACCTGTAAAGTTGAATCACCTGCAGTAAAATGTATTTGTACAGAGTCGTCTGTAATATTTGTTATGGTGATGCCTGTAATTTTTTCCTGGGCAATCAGGCGCTTGCCAAAACCATTCAGGTTTATTTTTACTTCTCCTTTATCGGTCTTTACAAATAAATCGGGCGAAGCCTGGTAATAACTTACAATATTTTTTTTGCGGATACTGTATTTACCTTCTTTATACAGCAGGTCGCCACTGCAACTGCCTAAAATAAGTGCCATAAAAAACAAGGCCATTGTAATTTTAAATATTTTCCTAATCATTTTTTAAAATTAATTGTGGTTTTTATTTTACAATTATTATCGGAAAATCATTTCCCATCCCAAAGCTTTGGGGGTACTGTGGCGTTCCTTTAAATTTTTGTGTTATCTCCGGCACTTTTGTATTCAGGTATGCATCTAATTGTTTTACGGTAAGTTTTTTATCGGCTGGGTTTGCATCGCCCTTAAAAGCCTGCAGCAGGCAATAAGTAAATGCGCCATGGCCAAGCTGTGCAAATTCTGATGCAAACTGATCGGTACCGCTTGCTGCAAACCACAGCGAACCTGTGCTGCGGGCAAGTTGGGCAATGGCATTTTCTTCGGCCGCACCTCTTGATGAAACCAATGCTGTTAAAGCACCTGCACTATGGCAGGCATCTAAAATAAAAACCTGTTTTTGTGCTTTTATATCTGTACTCATTTGTTTTAGCAAATCTGCACTTATTCCTTTTTGTGCAAGCGCATCGTCGTTACCATATATTTGTGTAACATCATACGGTACTATAAAAAATTCATCCTTATTATCCATTGCACCATGCCCTGCAAAATAAAATACAAACATATCCTGCGGTTTAGCTGCAGCTTTTATTTTTTCAAATGCATTAATAATACCTTCTTTTGTAGCATCGGCATCCTTTATAAATATGGAATTTAGTTGGGTAAATAAATTTTTTGATCCCTCTGTTATTGCTTCTGCAACTGAAGCCGCATCTGCCAGTGCATAGTTTAAACTGTATTTTGGATTTTTATAAGTATTTACACCCACAACTATCAAATGCAGTGTAGTAGTTACTGCTACCGGCTGCGCATTTATTTCAAGCTTGTATTTTATTATAATTTCTGCAGGTTTACTTTCTGTTCGTTCTGTATTAAAAGCTATCGTTTTAAAACGGTTATCGCCGGCAGCGAGTGTTACAGTAAACGTTTTGCTTAAAGACTTTTCAGATTTATTTTCATCTTCTACCAAAAGATTACGGGTGGTTTCTACCAGCTTGCCATTTTGAAATAAACGTATTTCTGTTACGCCATCATTGGGACAATCGGCCTTTACCTTTATTGTTATTTGTTCTTTTGTGGTGCTGTAAAAGGCGGTTTCGTCTTCTACGGTTAAATTACGCTGCATTTCTTCTGCTGTAATTTTTACTTTGGGTGCATCTTTAAGTGTAATAATATTTACAGGCAGGGGCACAAAATTTTCTCCTTCTAAAATGCGGGGTAGTAAATTGGGTGTGTAAAAATTTTCAAAGCCCGATTCCAATGGCATTACTTCCAGTCCTTTTACGTAATACATTTTTTTCATGCCATCCTGCGTTCCATCAAACCGGCCCTGGTTATCTACAATTACCCAGTCTTTTGCATTAAAAAAAACCAAGGTAGCAAGCATTTCGCCAGAAGCTACATTCCAAATTTTTACTGTGCGGTCATCAGATCCGCTGAAAAGAAATTTATCATCCTTAGTAATTGCAAGAGAATTTGGTGAAGTAGTATGACCGGTGAGGGTTTGCACAATACTGTGGGTTCGGTTATCAATAATGCGTATGGGTTCCGCTTCGGTAGAACTGCCACAAACTGCAATTTGCTCACTATTATTAAATTCAAGCATACAATTTTCTACAGACGTAAAAAGCGAAGCTTGTCTTTTGCCGGTGGCCGAATTAAGCCAGCCCATAAACAGGTAGTCGCCGGTAACAATATTGCCGTCCCTGGTTACCAATACTTTTTTAATTTTAGCAAATTTGTTGTAATAATCATCTTGTTCCGGTACTGTTTGCAGCATATTTTTTACACGTATGCCGGTTTCTATATTGAATTGAACAATTCTATTGTTGTTGCATCCTGCAAAAAGCATTTTACCATCCGGAGAAAAGCATAGCGAATGTACCGAAGGATTTATCTGTAAAGTTTTTTGTAATTCGCCGCCAGGTAAATTATAAATGCTGATTTTTGAACTGTTAATATCATTGGTTACAGCAAGCAGCCTTCCACCTGCTGATATTGCAAATGCATTTGAATCTTTATTATTACCAGGAAATTCTTGCAGTTTTTCGAAAGTGCTGGTGTTGTAAACACTCACTGAGCCAAAGCGGTTATTCATTACAAGGTAACTACCATCCGGACTATATTTTAAGGTTGGCACCCAATCTTTACCTGAGATATCTTTTAACACGGAAGCGTTAACATCCATAACGCATTGATAAAATCCTTTAATATTATTACCCGAAACTGCCAACTGATTGCTTGAATAGTTAAGAGATATAGAATAGATCGTGTTAGCTTCGCCTTTTAAATTTCTCCTTAGCACCTGCTGTTTAAAATCCCAGACTCTTATATCCCCATACTCATTTGATGAGAGCAATCTATTACCTGATGCATTAAACTTCAGCAATTTAATTTTGCCATTATCTTTTAAGGTGTAAACAATTGTTTTTAGTGTAAGATCCCAAACATTTATTATACTGCCGGTTACTGCTTCTGCCATGTATTTGCCATCGGGGCTAAAAGTATTTGCTGTAGTAGCTCTGTAATCTAAGGGCGTTTTCAGCAGCTCATTTTTTGTAGCTGTTTCACCTGCAAAAAAATATTGTTTACTATGTCGCTCATCTGTATCATAGTAGGTAACTATTTCCGCGTTGGGGCTTAATTCTCCAACATAAAATGGGCTATAGTCAATCTCTTTTGTAAGTTTTCCCGTGCCGGCATTAATATACTCAATGGTGGATGTGGTTGTGCCCACAAGGTTTCCATCTTGCAAAAACTGAATTTTTTCTATATAATCTTTGGTGGCAAATCTCTTGATAATATTAAAGCCGTCTGTACTCAGCAGTTGAATTTCTTTATATTCGTAACCATCCTTTTCATCATGATCGCTAATTGCTAACAAGCTGCCTGTGCTGTTAAACGCCATAGACTTAACCCAGCCAATTGTTGTATCACTGTATATTAATTGCATATCAGTCCCGATACTGTAAACACGTAAATCCCCGGTACCCCCTATAGCCAGTAGTTTTCCATCTGCACTAACGGTTAAAGCTCTTGCCGGAAACCTTCTAATTCCTGAAATGATTTTAATTAGCCTGCCACTGTTCTGCTCCCAAACCCGAATTGTTAAATCCCATGCCGTGCTGATAACATATTTATCGCCAGGGACAGAAATGATTTGAACAATATTACCGGAATGGCCTCGGGTAATCATAAGTTCTGGCTTTTGTGCCGTTGAAATGGCTGCAACAAATATCAGCACAAAAGAAAAAAATAATTTCATGTATTTAAGTTTATTTCGAGCCTGAAATAGTGTTTGCAAAAAATATTTCAACCACTACAGTATTGATACAAAATTCTCCATCTGCGTAACCCATACTCCATTTACCTTACGCCAAAGTGCGGTGTAATAACCTTTGTACTTGTAAGGCGATGTGTAGATAAGTATGCCTTTCTCCGTGGCTACTTTGCCTCCATAGGTAAACTCAATCTGAGCAAACTGCCTTTCAAACCGGATAGAAGGATCATTATCAAACATTTTTTTCCAATCGGCTACTACTGCTTCCTTTCCGCAAATTAAACTTCCATCGCTGGAGATTTCTACATAGTCATCTTTCCAGAATTTAGCCACGCCGGTAATATCTTTTTTGGCAATGGCTTCGTTGGATGAAGTTCTTGCATGGCGGATGTATTGCAAATCTGCAGTAGTATCTTTTTGGGCAACGGCTTTATTTAAACTACCTATTAGCAGTATGAGTATGCAGATTTTTTTTATCATCTTATATATTTTGGTTTTATTACTTAATTATCTCCACCGGAAAGTCATTACCCAACCCATAGCTTGTAGGGTATTGGGCTGCACCTTTGTATTTTTGCGTAAGCTCAGGTACTATTACTTCTAAATAGGCTTTTAACTCATTGATGGTAATTTGTTTATCCCCGTTATCTGTAGCACCTTTTAAACCCTGCAGCAGTGCATAAGTAAATACCCCGTGGCCCAATTGCGAAAATTCAGTTGCAAATTGCTCAACCCCGCTAGCCATAAGCCAATGAGTGCCTGTGCTGCGTGCCAGTTGGGCTATGGCTTTTTGCTCTGCTGCGCCACGCATGGTAACCGCTTCCATTGCACCTGCACTCTGGCAGGCATCTAAAATAAATAATTGTTTTCTTGCTCCAATATTTGTTGCAAATCCCTGCAGTTCTTTTGCAGATATTCCTTTTTGTGCCAGTGCATCATCAGCACCATAAAGCTGCACCACGTCGTAAGGAACAATGTAAAATTCCGGTATTTTTTCAGCAGTACTCATAACACCATGCCCTGCATAATAAAATACAAAAACATCTTTTTCCTTTGCTTCTTTTATTATCTCTTTAAAGGCATTTTCAATATTTGTTTTTGTAGCTTCTGCATCTGAAATAAAATGCACTTTTATGTCATTGAAAATATCGCTGGGTTTTTCCATTTGTTCTTTAAATGAAGCAGCATCAGCCTTTGCATAATTTAATGCGTATTTAGGATTTTTATAAGCATTTATCCCTATTACCATTAAATGTAACGTTGTGCCAGGGTTTAATGGCTGGTCTATTTTTAAAGCTTTTAAATTAACAGTAATTTCAGCAGGCTTACTTTCTGTACGCTCTGTATTAAATGCAATGGCTTTTAGCTGGTTTATGCCATCGCTTAAATTGAGTGTAAAAATTTTGGTGACAGATTTTTCGCCGGTTTTATTGTCATCTTCTACAGTAAGGTTTCTTGTAGTTTGTACCAGTTTTCCATTTTGATACAACCGTATTTCGGTTATAGCATCTTCCGGGCACTCGGCTTTTACTTTAATAGCTACCTGTTGCTTATCGCTGTTGTATGCAGCAATATCATCCTCTACCGATAAATTTCTTTGCTGCTCCTCTAAAGAAATTTTTACAACAGGTGCAGATTTTAGGGTGTTGATATTTACAACAGGTGCGGTAACTTTTTCATTGTTTAAAATACGTTGTAAAAGCTTTGGTGTGTAAAATTGTTCGTACCCAGATTCTAATGGCAAGATATCCAAACCTTTTGCATAATACATTTTGTGCATGCCTGTTTCTGTTCCATCAAAGCGGCCTGCCTTGTCAACAATTACCCAATCTTTTTTACCAAAAAATACCATAGTTGCTACCACTTCTCCTTTAAGAAAATCTACAATGCTAACAGATTTATCATTATTGCTGTAGAATAAAAATTTACCGTCAGCTGTTATATCCATAGCCCCATCTGTTCCGGAGAAATATTTAAGAGAACGGCTTATTTTGTTTGAAGAAAAATCATATACTTCCAAATCATAACTCCCATTACCATAAATAAATTCATTTGAATTGGGTATAGGTTTTATACAGTATCCGAAGCCAATTTTTGCAGGTTGTGCATTTGTTCTAGTATTCCAACTATATATTTCATGTAAATCATTTAACCCAATAAGTGTACTTTCATCTTTACTAAGTATCATGGAAATTATTCTTCTACTTTCACTATAAGAACCCTCAATGAGCTCAAAAGTATTTAGTATGGTGCCGGTTTCAATTTCTATCTTATCTATTTTATTATTTCCTTTATGACCAACATACAGAATCTTATCATCTTTGGCAAACAATAATAAATATGACGGGCTTTGTAAACTGATAGTCCTTATTTTTTTTCTATCGCTCAAATTATAAAAAGAAAGTTGCGGGAGAGATGCATTTTGACTAGCGGTAACTAATATCTTATTATTATTTGAAACAGAAAAAGCCGTGACATTCTGATAATGAAGAATGGCATCTACTGCATCAAAAGTATAACCGTCAAATAATCTGCCTCCTCCAGCTGTAGCTAAACACCGACCTTCGAATTGATTTTGTATGTTTCTGATAATGCCCGCACTACTTATATCAGATAACAATTCACTGTTTAAATCAAGTTTCTGTAAAAAATATTTATCATCGTACTTTCTAGCACCAGACAAAAAAATGAGCGCTTGCTGATTTGGTGTTACTGCTAAATCCTGTATAAAATTAGCCTGGCCACCAAAAATTTTGTCCGCCTTATTTTCTTTTAAATTCCATTTTACAACTGAACCATTTGTCGAAATTTCCTGATAGAGTTTAGTGCCATCTTCAGTTAATAAAATTGATCTGGAAAAAATATCTTCGCTATAAAAAGTTTTCAGGTATTCCAGCGTTGCTAAGTCATACAGCATGATAGATTTCCCGGCCATCGTGACCATATATCGATTATTCTCACTAAAACTCAATAAGTTTATAGTACTATCCTGAATACCAATAAACTTTTTTACAATTGTTTTGCTTACTATATCTAATAGCTGAACAGTACCTACCTTTCCCACCCGATTGTTTACAGCCAACTTTTCGTACCGCACAGTTGCCAATAATCTTCCGTTTGGACTTATAAAAACATTGTCCTTGTCTAAATTTTCAAATTCACCCGTACTAATAACCTGTCCTGTGGCTGTATTTACATGAGTTATGTATCCTATATTTGTAACTACGGGTATAAAATCCTGATCAGTGTAGTTGCCTGTAGTTACCGCTACAATATTGTTTGCATCATCAAAAGCGAGTTTAGGCTCTTCACCTTTTATAGTTACAATTTTTGGAGATGCCAGATTATTTGCATTCCAAATCTTTATCTCTTCATCAGCTGCCGTTACAAATATTTTACCATTGCTGCTAAAAATTATTTGTTTAATAAAACGATCATGAATTTTATTGTTGAAGATCTCTTTTCCTTTATTTGAGAGATCAATTATTTGTAAATTATAAGCATGCCCGATGAAAAGTTTTTTACTATCGGGGCTAAATGTGAGCGCTGTTGTACGACGGAGGTAAGTTTTTTCGGATGGATCATTAAATGTTTTTACTTCTTTGGCCGTTATCATATCCCATAATTTTACAGTGCCATCTCTGTCTCCAGTGGCAAGCCATTTTTTATCTGGAGACGTAGCAATAAATTCTACTAACCCATTATGCCCTCTGGGTATCACCAACTCGGGTGCCTGGGCAACAGAAAAAAATGATATAGCACTGAACAAGAGCGAAAAGATAATTTTCATGATATTTTTTTTAAAAAAATCAGCAAGAGACAATAGTATTAACCTGTTGGTTTTCTTTATCTATTTAATAATGATGATCGGAAAATCGTTTCCATAACTGTAACTGGCCGGGTACTGCGGCGTACCTTTATACTTTTGTGTTATTTCCGGCACTTTCATTTGTAAATATGCATCCAGTTGTTTTACAGTTAGTCTTTTATCTCCGGGGTTTGCATCTCCCTTAAAAGCCTGCAGTAAACACCAGGTAAAAGAGCCGTGGCCCAATTGCGAAAACTCCGATGCAAACTGCTCGCTGCCCGATGCTGTTAACCATTGTGTACCCGTTGTCCTGGCTAATTGTGCAATCGCTTTTTCTTCCGCCGCACCTCTTGATCCGGCTACTACTTCCAGTGCCCCCGCACTCTGGCAGGCATCTAAAATAAAGAGCTGTTTTTGTGCTTTTATATCTTTACTCATTTGCTGCAAGGCAGCCGCACTAAATCCTTTTTGTGCAAGTGCACCATCATTACCATACAACTGTGTTACATCATACGGCACCAGGAAAAATTCCTTCTTATCATTAACCACACCATGGCCGGCATAGTAAAAAATAAACAGATCCTGCGGATTGGCAGCGGCTTTTATTTTTTCAAAAGCAGCCGCAATACCTTCTTTGGTAGCATCGGCATCGTTTAGTATGGTGGTATTTATTTTGCTAAATAAGCCCTGAGAACCAGTTGTAATTGCTTCTGTAAATGCAGCAGCATCGGCATGCGCATAATTTAAAGTGTACTTGGGATTTTTATAAGTATTTACACCTACAACAAAAAGATAAAGCTGAATATCATCCTCCTTTGTTTTAACCGGAATAACCAACGGCTTATAATCTGCAATTAATTCTGCAGGCAAACTTTCGGTGCGCTGGCTATTAATGGCAACTGCTTTAAAATTATTTACTCCTGCATTTAATGTAACCGGGAAAGTTTTAGTCATCGTTTTATCTCCTTTATTTTCATCTTCAACTGTAAGGTTTCTTGTGGTTTGTACCAACTTTCCGTTTTGATACAACCGTATTTCAGTTACAGCATCTTGCGGGCAATCGGCTTTTACTTTTATTGTCACCGCTTCTTTATCGGTTTTGTACGTAGTTATATCATCTCCTACCGATAAATTTCTTTGCTGTTCTTCAAAAGAAATTTTTACAACTGGTGCGGCTTTTATGTTATTGATATCAACAACAGGTGGAGTAAATTTTTCATTATTTAAAATACGGGGTAGAAGATTTGGGGTATAAAATTGTTCGTAACCAGATTCTAATGGTAAAATATCCAGACCTTTTGCATAATGCATATTGTGCATGCCGGCTTGTGTTCCATCAAAGCGGCCAGCCTTGTCAACAATTACCCAATCTTTTTCTCCAAAGAATACCATAGTGGCAACCAGTGCGCCTTTTGTTAAATCCCAGATAGTGACAGATCTATCACTATTACTGTAAAATATAAATTTACCACCCGGGGTTATATCCAAGGCTCCTATTGTCCTGAAATTATTCGTAAGAGTACGGGTTATTTTATTTACAGAAAGATCATAAACTGCTAAATTTTTCCCCCCATCACCATACACAAATGCATTTGCATTCGGCATTGCTATTAACGAGAACCCCATTGCGTCAGTTGAAAGATTTAGCTTAGATTCCACACCTGTTGCAGTATTCCAGCTATACATTTTACGAAAATCATTTACGCCAACAAGCGTACTCTCGTCTTTACTAAGCAGCAGGTTAGTTATTTTTCTACCTTCACTATGACTGTCAATATGATTAAAGGTTTTTAATATTTTACCAGTTTGTATTTCTACCTTATCTATTTTATTATTGGTTTCATAACCAACATAAAGTATCTTATCATCTTTTGTAAACAAGACAGAATATACGTATCCCTGTAAACTGATATTACCTGTTTTTTTGCCACCTTCTACATTATAAAAAGAAAGTTGTGTCGGAGATTCAAACTTATTAATAGTAACCAAAAATTTTCTATTGTTTGAAATGGAAAAGGCTGTAGCAGAATTATTGGGTAGAAGCGGATCTACCATATTTACAATATCAGGCTCAAATAATCTGCCTCCGCCCGCCGAAGTAATACTAACTTTCTCTAATCTTTTTGCAATGCGTGTGGCCTTTATGTCAGACAATACTGCGCTGTTCAAGTCAAGTTTTTGTAAAAAAAGGTTTTCGCTGCGGTACTCGCTGGTGCCGTACAACAAAACAAGCGCTTGTTGATCTGGCGTTACAGCCAAATCTTTAACAAAATTAGATCCGTTGCCAAAAATTTTCTCCACGTTGCTTTCTTCCAAATTCCATTGTACAATCGAACCATTTGAATTGATGCCCTGCAATAGTTTTTTGTCATCTTCACTAAACAACATTGAACTGGAGAAAATGTCTTCGCTATAAAAAGTTTTTACGAATTCGAATGTGTTTAAGTTGTATAAGATGATTGATGATCCGGCTTTGGTAGCCATGTAGCGATTATCTTTGCTGAAGCTTAATAAGCTGATAGAACTGTCCTGAATTCCCTTAAATTTTTTTATTATTTTTTTGCTGGCTATATCCAATAGCTGAACGGTACCCACCGATTCTTCATATCGTGTAATTGCCAGTAATTTTCCATTGGGGCTTATAAAAATGCCGTCGTTTTTTAAATTTTCAAATTCATATGTATTAATTACCTGCCCTGTGGCTGTATTTATGTGCGTAATGTATCCTTTATTTGTAATGATTTCATCAAAAACATTCATATAATTACCGGTAGTTATCACAATTATATTATTTGCATCATCAAAGGCGAGTTTAGGATTTTTCCCTTTAATAGCTACAACTTTTGGCAATGCCAGGTTGTCTGCATCCCAAATCTTTACTTCGTCATCTGCTGCCGTAGCAAATAATTTACCATTGTTGTTAAAAACTATTTGGGTTATACTTTCTTTGTTAATTTCTTTTCTGAATATTTCTATTCCGGCATTTGAAAGATCGTTAATGAGTAAGTTATAACCAATACCCGTATATAGTTTTTTACTATCTGGGCTAAATGCAACGGCGGGAGTATTATCTAAACTGAATAATGGAGCATTATTATCAAAGGTCTTTAACTCTCTTGCCGTTTGCATATCCCACAATTTTATGGTGCCTTTATCATCACCACTGGCAAGCCATTTTTTATCTGGAGAAATTGCCAGTATTTTTATATCACCGCTGTGCCCCCTTGGTATTACCAACTGCGGTGCCTGGGCAGCACAAAAAAATGATACAGCACTTAACAAAACCGAGAAGATAATTTTCATGATAATATTTTATAAATAAAAAAGAATCAGTAGTAAATAAGAAAACGGCGTATCGGATTTTTTATCTAATACGCCGCATAATTTTTATTAAAAACAGTTTTACAATATCTGCTTCAACTCAATCGCAAAATCTAATTTCATTTTTAAGATAAGCGGATTTTTAGGATCGTCGTTGATCCATAGTTCCTGAGAATCATCCCTGTCTCTTGAAACAAGATGAATACAGCGGATGTATTTATCCTGGTCATCCACTTTTACTACATAAAATGGATCTTCGTCGGTTACCACTTGAAAAACCTGCGCACTAAAAATACTTGCCTGCATAAATACTTCGCCGTTTGTTTTTATCTCATTAAAAACAGCATTGCTTACCCAAACGGAAGTCTCTGTGTCAATATCATGATTACCATTACTGAACCTGTTCATTTGCACGTGAGCAGTATCTATCGCCTCCTTACTAATATTTACAACACCGTTAATGCCCACATCGCCGGTCATTTTATATTTGAAAGAAACACCTTTATCCATATCAACTTTGGCATTTGTTACTCTAAAATCGTAGAGATTACCCTGAAAAACCACTTCATATATATAAGTGCGTTGCATAGAAGGTTTAACCGGTGCCATTACCTGAACACAGCTGTATTTTTTAAGAAAATAATCAGACTCCTCAAATTTTTCTTTTAATACAACCGCATCTTCGCAGGCTAGTTCACTGTTTCCGGCTGCATTATTCAATTCTGCACGCTCTGCAAAATACATGGCTAATGAATCTTTAGTTATGTATTCTGTAGCTTTATCAATACCATCTTTATAACGCTTGTCTTTAATGTAAAAATTAAAATAGTCCCTTATGTTATCATTTGTATTTCTGCCTTCTGCAATTTCATTTTCCATTAACTTATATGCCTGATCTTGTTCTCCAGCAACGTGAAGTACGTAAGCGTAAGTACTTGCAAATGCAACTTTATATTTTGCAGGTAAAAGACCATACCCTTTTCTTGCATAGGTAAGCGCAGAAGCAGTATTGCCATCATCCGCAAGCTGTGCTCCATATAATATATAAGGCATACCATTTTTAGGTGCCCAACTCATGGCAGACTTGTAATAAATATCTCCCGACCTTTTCTTGGCAACAAATTCAAACTGGTAAGGCATAAAAGAAATTATAGTAGCAGCCGTATCTTTGTTTTTGTACCAGGCTTTTAGATCTGCGATGGCAGGCTTATCCATTTTAAGATATATTTTGCTGGCTATTTTCTTCATAAAAATGTCCTCATCTTTTTTCAATCTGGTCAACAGGGTATCAGCAATGGTGATCACGTTTTTATAACGTTTCCTTTTATAATTACTTGCCAGTTGCTTTTTTAATTCTTTGGTAGATACGATGGGCACTACTTTGGCAGGCACTGCCGGAGTTGTAACTGTTACAGCTTTAGGTTGCTGCGCAAACAAAGTAGTTGTTGTTAAGCTGATGACTATCAGCAATAAAATTTTGTACATAATAATTGGTTTATTTTTTAAAGGTTATTTTATGATGATGATTGGGAAATCGTTTCCGTAACTATAACTGGCCGGATATTGTGGCGTGCCTTTGTACTTTTGTGTTATTTCAGGCACTTTGGTTTGTAAATATGCATCCAGTTGTTTTACGGTTAATTTTTTGTCTCCGGCATTTGCATCTCCTTTAAAAGCCTGCAGTAAACACCAGGTAAAGGAGCCGTGACCCAATTGCGAAAACTCCGATGCAAACTGCTCGCTACCCGATGCAGTAAGCCATTGTGTACCCGTTGCCCTGGCCAATTGTGCAATGGCTTTTTCTTCAGCAGCTCCTCGTGATCCTGCTATCACCTCCAATGCTCCGGCGCTTTGGCAGGCATCTAAAATAAACAACTGCTTTTGGGCTTTTATTTCTTTACTCATTTGCTGTAACGCAGCGGCACTAAATCCTTTTTGTGCCAATGCGCCATCATTACCATAAAGCTGCGTTACATCATACGGTACCAGGAAAAATTCTTTTTTATCATTTACCACACCATGCCCTGCGTAATAAAATATAAACAGATCCTGCGGATTTGCAGCAGCTTTAATTTTTTCAAATGCTGCAGCAATACCTTCTTTGGTAGCATCCGCATCATTTAATATGGTTGTGTTTATTTTGCTAAACAAACTCTGCGAACCGGTTGTAATTGCCTCTGTAAATGCAGCAGCATCGGCTTTTGCATAGTTTAATGTGTACTTAGGGTTTTTGTATGTATTTACACCAACAACAAAAAGATAAAGCTGCGTACTATTGGCATCAGTTTTAGTTGGTATAACTAAAGGTTTGTAATCTGCTATCAATTCGGCAGGCAAACTCTCGGTACGTTGGCTATTGATGGCAACGGCTTTAAAATTATTTGCCCCGGCATTTAATGTAACGGAGAAAGTTTTAGTCATTGTCTTTTCTCCTTTGTTTTCATCTTCAACTGTAAGGTTTCTTGTTGTTTGTACCAACTTTCCATTTTGATACAACCGTATTTCAGTTACAGCATCTTGCGGGCAATCGGCTTTTACTTTTATTGTCACCAGTTCTTTATCGGTTTTGTACGTAGTTACATCATCCCCTACCGATAAATTTCTTTGCTGTTCTTCTAACGTAATTTTTACAACTGGTGCTGCTTTTATATTGTTGATATCTACAACAGGTGGGGTGAATTTTTCATTATTTAAAATACGGGGTAAAAGATTTGGAGTAAAAAATTGTTCGTAACCAGATTCTAAGGGTAAAATATCCAGGCCTTTTGCATAATGCATTTTGTGCATACCGGTTTGTGTTCCATCAAAGCGGCCCGCCTTGTCAACAATTACCCAATCTTTTTCTCCAAAGAATACCATAGTGGCAACCAATGCGCCTTTTGTTAAATCCCAAACACTGACAGATTTATCATTATTGCAATAAAATATAAATTTGCCATCGGGGGTTACATCTAAAGCTCCGATTGTTCTGGAATTACAGGTAAGAGAACGGACTACTTTATTTGCAGAAAGATCATACACATTTAAATTGTTTATCCCATCACCATAAACAAATGTATTTGTATTGGGTATTACTCTTAAAGAGAAACCCATTACCTCAGAGAAACTTAATGCCGGAGTTGAGATATTAAGCGTAGATTCTACACCCGTTGCAGTGTTCCAGCTATACATTTTATAAAAATCATTTACGCCAATAAGGGTACTTTCATCTTTACCAAGTATCATCGACCTGATTTTCCTGTCTTTACTGTAACTGTCAATATGTTCAAAGGTTTTTAATATGGTGCCGGTTTGTATCTCTATCTTATCTATTTTATTATTGCCTTCGTAACCAACATACAGTATCCTATCATCTTTTGTAAACAAGAAAGAATATGCATTTCTTTGTAAACTTATACTTTTGATTTTTTTTCCATCTTCTACGTTATAAAAAGAAAGTTGTGGTTGAGATTCATACTTATTAGTGGTGACCAGCATTTTGCTATTGTTTGAAATAGAAAAAGCTGTAGGTTTTTGATCAGATAGAATATGATCTACCATATTTATTGTATTCGGCTCTAATAATCTGCCTCCTCCCGCTGAAGCAATATCGAAATTTTGCATGCTGCCTGCAATGCCTGTACTATTTATTTCAGATAATGCTGCGCTGTTCAAATCAAGTTTTTGTAAAAAGAATTTTTCGCTGCGATAACTGCTGGGACCGTATAATAAAACAAGTGATTGCTGGCCTGGTGTTACGGCTAAATCCTTTATAAAATTTGCAGGGCTACCAAAAGTTTTCTCAACTTTACTTTCTTTTAAATTCCATTGGTCAATAGAGCCATTTAAAGAAATTCCCTGTAACAGTTTTGTAGCATCTGCACTAAATAAAATTGAACCACTAAAAATATCTTCGCTATAAAATGTTTTCTCGTATTCGTATGTTGGTAAGTCGTATAAGATGATAGATTTTCCGGCTTTTGTAGCAATGTAACGGTTATCGCTGCTAAAACTTAATAAATTGATAGAGCTGTCCTGAATGCCGGTAATTTTTTTTACAATTTTCTTGCTGGCTATATCTAACAACTGAACGGTACCCACATATTCTTCATACCGAGTAATTGCCAGTAATTTTCCATTGGGACTAATATAAATTTTGTCGTCTTTTAAATTTTCAAATTCATCTGTAACAATCACCTGCCCTGTGGTTGTGTTTATATGAGTAATGTATCCTTTATTTGTAACGATATCATTAAAATCATAAGAATCCGTTACCTCGAGATAATTGCCTGTGGAAATCACAACTATATTATTTGCATCATCAAAGGCAAGTTTTGGCATTTTGCCTTTAATGGCTACAACTTTTGGAGATGCCAGATTATCTGCATCCCAAATCTTTACCTCATTATCGGCTGAGGTTGCGAATATTTTTCCGTTGCTGCTAAAAACTATTTGAGTTATGCTGTTGCTGTGAATTTTTTTCTTAAATATTTCTTTCCCGGCATTTGAAAGGTCGTAAATGAATAAATTATTTCCAATACCTGCGTACAGCTTTTTACCATCGGGGCTGAATGCAAGGCCTGTAGTATTATCTAAAATCAATAATTCGGGATTAGTATCAAAAGTCTTTAACTCTTTTGCTGTTTGCATATCCCACAATTTTACAGTGCCTTTTTCGTCACCACTGGCAAGCCATTTTTTATCCGGAGAAATTGCCAGCAATTTTACATCAGCATTATGCCCTCTTGGTATTACTAATTGTGGTGCCTGGGCAACAGACAAAAGTGATACGGCAATGAACAAAACCGAGAAGAGAATTTTCATGATAATATTTTATAAAAAATCAGGCAGACACAATAGTAATAACAGCTTGATTTTGTTTATTTTTTGTGTGTTTATTTTATAATGATGATTGGAAAATCGTTTCCATAACTGTAACTGGCCGGATATTGCGGCGTGCCTTTGTATTTCTGTGTTATCTCCGGCACTTTGGTTTGCAGGTATGCATCCAGCTGTTTTACGGTTAGTTTTTTATCTGTTGGGTTTGCATCACCCTTAAAAGCCTGCAGCAAACACCAGGTAAATGAACCGTGGCCAAGTTGAGAAAACTCCGATGCAAACTGCTCGCTGCCCGATGCAGTAAGCCATTGTGTACCTGTTGCCCTGGCCAATTGTGCAATGGCACTTTGTTCAGCATCGCCCCTGGTACCCGCTACTACATCCAATGCTGCAGCACTCTGGCATGCATCTAAAATAAAAAGCTGCTTTTGGGCTTTTATATCTTTGCTCATTTGCTGCAGAGCTTTTGCACTAAAACCTTTTTGTGCCAATGCTCCATCGTTACCATGCAACTGTGTTACATCATAAGGTACCAGGAAAAATTCGTTCTTATCATTTACCACACCATGGCCTGCATAATAAAAAATAAAGAGGTCCTGCGGATTGGCAGCAGCTTTTATTTTTTCGAAAGCAGCCGTAATACCTTCTTTAGTAGCTTCTGCATCTTTTAATACTGTGGTGTTTGTTTTACCAACTAAACCTTGTGAACCGGTAGTAATGGCTTCTGTAAAGGCAACTGCATCAGCCAGTGCATAATTTAAGGTGAACTTGGGATTTTTATAAGTATTTACTCCCACTACTAAAAGGTAAAGCTGAATATCATTGTCCTTGTTTTTAACCGGAATAACCAACGGCTTATAATCTGCAATCAACTCTGCCGGCAAACTTTCGGTACGCTCGCTGTTAATGGCAACAGCCCTGAAACTATTTGGCCCGTTATTTAAGGTAACAGAGAAAGTTTTGGTCATTGTTTTATTGCCTTTACTTTCATCTTCAACAGTCAGGTTTCTGGTTGTACCCACCAGCTTTCCATTTTGATACAATCGTATCTCACTTATCAAATCGTTCAATCCATCAGCTTCGGCTTTTATGGTTACCTGTTCTTTATCAACCGAAATGGTTTTTACGTCGTCTGCCACATCCAGGTTACGCTCGGCTGTTTGCAATGTTATTTTTATAGATGGCGGAGATTTTATATCGCCGATATCGGGCACATTGTTTGGCAATGTATTATTCCAAATCTGCTTTAGCAAACCGGGCACATAATATTTTTCGTACAAACTTTCCAAAGGAATAATTTCTTTTCCCTTGGTATAATACATTTTTTTCAAAGC
>JBBRCM010000053.1:0-20060 GCA_038204855.1 Chitinophagales bacterium | reverse complement strand
TCTTCTTCGTTCTTCAGATACTTCATACCAACACCCAGCAACAGCATGGTATAACGTTCCAGCAAAATGCCCAGCCACTCATTATTATGGTCTGCATAAAACTGGCTTAGTAATTCCGCATCACTGATATGGCTGTATTTATTTTTACTCAAAATCCCGTTGTTGATTTGTTTTTCAATTTACAGATTACTTCACAAAAGAAATTATTTTTTTAATTACTGACAGGATTTTTCGTGGATGTTATACTTTGAAAAGTTGTCAGCCTAGGCACTCATAATTTTTTAAAACTCTTCATGAAAAGTAGGAACAGGTTGCAAGTCACAATATTATTTTTTCTCAGCTTCGCTGCGAAAAGGATTTGCCACAAAGACACAAAGGCACAAAGTTTCTTTCACTTCGTGAAAGTAGCCATTGCCACAGACTTTTCTTCGAAGGTTAATTTTTCTCTTTCCGTCTTACCGCCTTCCCGGCAAATCTTATTTTCCCGCAGGGAAAAAAATCTTTGTGTCTTCGTGTCTTAGTGGCAAAAGCATAATCCGCAGGATTATCAAAAGAGTATTCGCGTTCACGATTTTATTTGCCGGCAAGTCGGTAAGTCGTTTTTTTTACTTGGTGTAAGTAGCCTTTGTCACAGATGGGTTATCGAAATTTAATTAATCCTTCCCGTCTTACCGCCTTCCCGGCAAACCTTATTTTCCCGCAGGGAAAAAATCCTTTGTGTCTTCGTGTCTTAGTGGCAAAAGCATAATCCGCAGGATTATCAAAAGTGCATTCGTGTTTACGATTTTATTTGCCGGTAAGTCGGTAAATCGTTTTTCTTTCACTTCGTGAAATGCTTATAGCGTCAAACAGATAAACTACAGTTTTTGATTATTTTTTAAAACAAGATATTCAAGCCAAAGCGTTTTATTGTAGATAGGGCAATAAAAAGAATAAATCAGGTAATTCCAATGAAGAAAGATCTGCTTTACAGGTGTTGGTTGCGCAAATGCTGCCCTGGCCTGGAAGAAAACAAATTTGTCCTGGTCTGTTTTTTCAAAATCAGCAATGCTGTTTATGGTAAGGTCTGATACTTCGGCACCCAATCTCAACAACGCAGTTCGTAAAATGATGCGGTCCATAATATTGGTTGCTTTAGCAAGTACAAGATATGCATCGGTAATTAATTGTTCTTTATACAATTCCAGTTCCCGAATGTGAAATGCTCCCATTAATCTTGCAACATGATAAATAAGCACGGAAGGTTTATTATAACTCGGAGAGATGTAAACAGGCCTTTTCATGTATTCCCGGTTTTTTACTATTTCAGATAAAAGTAAAATAGTAGCACTGTCTTCTTTTACCAGCGGTAATTTTTTTTCAAAATTAAAATAAAGAATGTTGCACTGCACGGCAAAGTCAAAATCGGGATGCATTTTTTCGCCGAGGTAAGTGCTGTAAGCAGGAATCGTTCTGTATTTTTTAAAAGTAGAATTGATCTTTCTTTTTTTAAGATTACTTGCCTGCACTAATTTTTCTTTCAAATCCCTGTTATCGTTTTCATTGTCATCTGAAGCAATCAATATCACTGCACTGTCATCAGCATCATCGCCCTGCGCCAGCACGCCATTTAAACGGTTTATAAAAAAGGCATTTGGCAAAATTCGGGCGTTGGTTGGCCAAAAGCTGTAAAAGGGTTTACCAGTAAGGTTTCGGTAATGTGGGTAAGCAACTGCCGTATTCCGTATGATCTGCAAGGACCTTGTTTTATTTTCACTATTTAAATAAGGCGTTAGACTTTTTAACGTAAAAGCGGTGATGGCAGGGAAGAAAATATTATTATCAGGTTGATAGTTGTGTGGAAAGCCAGCACACTGCCTGTAAGCGGGAAACATGCCGGCATAAAAAATTCCATCCTGTTTAAACTGGGCAGCTTCTATTTCTTTAACCAGCGCTGTAATCAAGGCCGTATTAGCCTGGGCATACAGGCAGCCCGTATCAACAATTAAAATAAAAAATAGTAAGCGTAGTTTTCTCATAAAAGCTAAATGGTACATTTATTTTAACCCGGGAAGTTTATAAGCGTAATAGATCCATTTTAAAAAATTGCGTGGCTTTTCCATATCCACAATCATATCTTTCCGTTGCAATTGCTGCCAGTTTATTTTTTTACCTGTCTTGTGTTGCATACTGACAAACTGATCAAGCGCCACTACAGACCTTGCATTGATGGTATTCATCACAAAACAAAATTCGTTTTTATTTTTTTGTGAATATGGTAATTCCCTGATTTTTTGATTCTGCAACCGTATTCTTTCAAGAAAAAATTTTCTAAAATCTGCGTAATCATCGCAGGTATTTACTAAGGTGTAAATATTATCACGTAGATCTTTGTACAAATCAAAAATATCATTGCCCAACTGGTAAAGGCTTCCAATTAAAAATAATGCCTCTTTCATTTTTTCGTCAGCAATTTCATCCAGGCATTGGTGATAAATAATAACAGATACGGCACCCTTGGTGTAGGTTATATGTTCCAGATCCTGCTTTGAAATGTCAGCATTGGTTTGCTTCACTGTTTCTATCTGTATTTCTAATACATTTTTTGCGGCTTCTAAGTACGGTTCCTTATGGGGAACATCCTGCAGTAAAAAGGTTTGAATTTCTTTTGCTACCTGTGCTGAAAATGTAGTGGGCGTGAAGCTTTCAGGGTCGAATGTAATTACCCGTATGCTTTCAATATCTAGTTTGTCTTCATCAAAAAGATCGTCTCCAACCGGAGTTAAGATGCCGAAGAGCGTGGCTCTTTTCCGTTCTGCATCTGTTAGTTGCCTGCCCTGCAGTTTTTTATAGCTGCTGCATAAAAAGGAAGTGATAAACAACCCGTAGTAGTTGCAGATTTTTTGTTTTTGTTCCTCCTTAAACTTTCCGCCGTATGTTATTTCGAGCTGATGCAAATATGGGAGCAGGAACAATTTGTTGTACTGCTTTTGAATTTTTATTTCACGATAGATTCGCAGGATTGTACCTGCGTATTTAAATAGCCTCATGGTTAAATGCTTCCTTGCTTCAAATATACAAAGATTGTGGGGTTACATTTTTTAATAACCCACAGCAATTAAAGGGTACATTAATTTCCTTAATTTAGTTGTAAAGAAATAATAATGATGAACTATGCTGTATGCTGTATACCGGTAGCACCGGTAAGAATTGAGCCCGATCACCGATCAGAAATGATTAATCAATTGCTATTTGGCGAGTGTTGTATTATTGGTAATGCCAAAAAGGATGGCTGGATAAAGATTGAGAATAAGCTGGACGGATATACAGGTTGGTGCAGGCAGAACCATTTTCAGGAAATAGATGCGGCTTATTTTAATTTGGGCGACAATAACCTGGCAGCAGGCTGGGTTAATGAAATAAAGTATAACGGGCAGAAAATGTTTATACCCCTCGGCAGTATAATTAAGCGTAAGAAAAATGGTAAAATACTTTTTGGAAAGAATAATGTACAGGTAAGATCAAAGCCTTGGGATGCTGCCAATGCAGGCCGGGATGCGGGCAGTATTCAGGAAGTGGCCTTGAAGTTTTTAAACAGCAGTTACCTCTGGGGTGGCAAATCGGTTTTTGGTATTGATTGCAGCGGCTTTACCCAATCAGTTTTTAAATTTTTTAATATTCATTTGCAGCGGGATGCACAACAACAGGCAACACGGGGAGAACTTGTGGGGTTTTTACAGCAGGCAGTTTGCGGCGACCTGGCTTTTTTTGAGAATGCCGAAGGAGAAATCATTCATGTGGGAATACTGTTGAATACGCATGAAATTATTCATGCTGCGGGTAAAGTAAAAATTGATAAAATTGACAACGAAGGTATTATTGATACTGATACCGGGCTGCGGACACAAAAACTGCGGTTCATTAAAAGATATATTTAATCAGGTTCCGTCAGTTTCTTTTGAATTAAGGGCGGCCTGGTTTATACTGCTGTTTATTTCCTGCTGCTGATTTATTCCTGCTTCTGTTTTCTTTGGTTTATCAAAAAACAACATTTTAACGGCTATAGCGATCATCAGCATCGCAAAAACCTTTTTTAAGGTTTCCTGAGATATGGACAGGGCTATTTTGCTGCCGAAAAAACTGCCGGCTAAAAACCCTATTGCAAGCAACCCTACAATTTTGAAATCAATATGCCCCTGTTTATAATATTGCATTACAGCCAAAATTCCAACCGGAAGCAGTATCAAGCCAAGAGAGGTTCCCTGTGCTGTTTTCTGGCTGAATCCTATAAAATAAACCAATGACGGTACAATGATAATGCCGCCGCCCACGCCCACAAGGCCGCTCAGCATACCGGCTGCCAGTCCTACCATAATGATGATGAGTATCGTTTGTATTTCCATTGATTTGGTTTTACTGATCATTTAGGAAATGTTGTTTTATATAACGCAATGGCTTCTTCAATCACTTTATAAGCTGCCTCTTTATCCTGAAACTCATCTATCTCCACTTTTTTATTTTCAAGCACTTTGTATTGTTCAAAATAATTGCGCAGCACGGCAATAAAATGTTTGGGGAGTTCATCTACGTTGCTGATAAAGTTAACGCTTGGGTCTTTGGAGGCAACGGCAATTATCTTATCATCTTTTTCGCCATTGTCAATCATCTGCATATTGCCTATCACGGTTGCTTCTACCAGGCAAAGCGGTTGAATACTTTCGCTGCACATCACCAGGATATCCAGCGGGTCTCCATCCTGCCCCAGTGTTTGTGGAATAAAACCATAATTAACCGGGTAGTGGAAGGAAGAATAAATAATGCGATCCAGTTTTAACAGGCCGGTCTTTTTATCTATCTCGTACTTGGTACGTGAACCTTGCGGAATTTCAATGAGGCCGTTAACTACCTGAGGAGCTTTATCTCCAAAGTGTGCGCCGTGCCAGGGGTGTAGTACAAACATGGTTTCGGTTTTGAGTTTTGTGTTTTTAGTTTTGCGTTCGTTATTTTATATTCCCTGTTCTTTGTTCAATATTCAGGTTGTTTTAATAATTAATTGATATCCCAGGAAAGTGGCGGTAACCCCCAGTACAACACTTAAAATAATGTAGGTAAGTGCCATACCAATTTTACCGGATTGCAGTAAGCCCATATTCTCCAGCGAAAAAGCAGAGAAGGTAGTAAAGCCGCCACAGATACCGGTTGCCAGGAATAATCTCCAGTTGTTTGAGAGCCCGGCTTCTTTGATACTCATGGCAAAAACAACCCCGATAATAAAACTGCCGATGATATTTACGGACAGCGTGGTGTATGGAAATAATTTTGACCTGATCAAAAATGAAGCTGCATACCTGGTCATAGAACCGATGCTGCCACCTAAACCAACAAGTAATAAATTTTTAATCATACAGGGTTATAAGTTTCCTGAGAAAGTGTATTTCAAATCAACAAGCCATTTTTTATCAATACGCACCAATTTTAAAATGGTTTTATCGCTCCGGCTATAACTGTTGCTGTAATTAAATATAAACACACTATCGGTTACATAACTGGTTTCATTTACAATGATATCGGCTTTCTTGTATTTATCAAGTATGGCTTTATCTTTTCCGCTATATTGTTTTTTAAAGCGATCAAATATCTGGCTGTTGGTTTCATCTTTCAGCAGGTATTTTTCTGCTTCCTTAAAATCATTATCCAGTAAATCACGTACAAATGTATTGGCCACATCTATGTCGGTAACCGGTTCTTTTTTTTGTTGGTTATTGCAGGAGAAAATAGCTACGGCAAATAAAACTGCGACCAGGATTTTTTTTATCATAGTTAAAGTTAAACATCTTTACATTAAGGTAAAAAAAAGCATCCCAACAGTTGCCGGAATGCTTTTTTATTATAGTATTTAAATTTTAATGCTTTTCCTCCATCTTCTTGCTCATAGAATCTAGAGCCTGCATCCCCTTATTCATAAGCATTTTTAAAGAATCGGGATTCATTTGTTTTAATTTTTCCAGCCCTTCTTCCATATCCTTATGGTCGGCGCCCATATTGCCTTTCATACTGTTAAACATACCATCACCACCTGAACCCATAAGAGATATTTTCCAGGAACCATCTTCTTTTACCAGGTTAAACGTATGGGTGTTTACTTTTCCTTCTTCGGTAACTTCGGCATCCACAGTGGCTTTATCGCCATCCACTTTCTCATTTTTTAAAGTGTATTTCACATCTTTCACTTTCTCCTTAAACTGATCGGCCATTTTTGTTTTCATTTTTTGTATTGCCCCGGAATCAATACTGCTCATCAGTTTTTCGGCTGCTTCAATCATGGCAACATCCTGTTTAGTGATGAACTTCTTGATATCATCCATATTTCCGTTTTTCATGGCTGTAAACATGGCATCAATGGCTCCTGTGGGTGTACCCTGGTCGGTTTTAGTGTTACAGGCTGCAAAACCTGCTACGAGGCAAAGCGCTAAGATTATTTTTTTCATAATTAGTTGTTTTTGGTTTGAGGGTTAAAAATAATTTTATTTTTTCTTTTATTTTCTTTTTTTATGCAATTAAGGGTTAAAATCTTCTTCTTATGTTTTTTGTTTAAAAAAAGAGGCACCATTTGATGCCTCTGTATGTAAAGATTAGTAAGTACTATTTTTTAGTGATGCTTTCTTTTTGTTCTGTTATCCGCAGGTCGTCTTTATTATAAGCCTTAATGATCTGCTTAACTAAACGGTGCCTTACCACATCTTCTTCATCCAGTTCAATATGTGCAATGCCTTCCACATTTTTTAAAATTCGGGTGGCTTTAAACAAACCGCTTTGCTGGTTTTTAGGCAGATCAATCTGCGTGGGATCTCCTGTGATTATGGCCTTTGCATTGGGCCCTATCCTGGTGAGGAACATTTTTATCTGCAGGTCGTTGGTGTTTTGTGCCTCATCCAATATAATAAAAGCATTGTCCAGGGTGCGGCCACGCATGTAGGCAAGTGGCGCAATCTCAATGGTACGGGTGCTCATATAATAGCCCAATTTGTCGGCAGGAATCATATCGTCCAATGCGTCATACAATGGACGTAAATAGGGATCTATCTTTTCCTTAAGATCGCCGGGTAAAAAACCCAAACTCTCCCCGGCTTCTACTGCAGGCCTGGTTAAGATAATTTTTTTAACCGATTTATTTTTTAATGCCCTTACTGCCAAAGCCACAGCAGTATAGGTTTTGCCGGTACCTGCGGGGCCTATCGCAAAAAGAATATCATTTTTATCACAGGCTTCTACCATCCTTTTCTGGTTGGCTGTACGTGCCCTTACCGTTTTTCCATTGGGGCCAAACACCAGCACATCGTTGGGGTTACGGTCAATAAAATTGTCAACAGCCCGCTCGTCATCGCCACCAAGTATCTGTTCAAAATAATTGGCGCTCATGTGGCCGTTGCGTTCAAGATAACGAAGGATGAGGTCAATTTTTTCCCGGGCACTTTCAATTTGTTCCGGGGCTCCGCTTAATTTTACCTGCGTGCCACGACTGAGAATTTTTACAAGGGGAAATTTCTTTTTCAGGATGTCTAACTTACCGTTGTTTACACCAAAGAATTCGATAGGGTTTACGGTTTCCAGATTAATGATCGCTTCTGTCAATGGATTTCAGTTTTTGCCACTGTTTCTGTCATGCTGATTAATAGGGCATACATAGCAGCGGTTAGTTATCAATAAAAATACAATTGCTTGCTAACTTGTCTCTTTACCAAATGTAACGAATTGATTTTGAAAGATGGTTCATATACTTATCAACAGAATGTTAATATAGAAAGGAAGAAGTTTCAACATTAAAAAAAAGCATTTGTACCTAGTTAAAAATTCTCTACAGTTCTTTGATTGTATTTATGATTTTAAAAATCTGCCTCTATCAAAAACACGTTTATGGATTTTTATAAACAGGGTAAACAGTTTACGGTACGGCATTTGCGTAATTACTCATGCAATTGCAACCATTTCAACAATTTTGTGTTTTTCAAAAAAAAAGTTTCATCAATGAATAAATTTCTTATTGTTTTATTTATATCAATGGTATCGCTGAAAGGTTTTGGCCAGCAGCCAGATACATTGATAAAAAAGCTGGATAGCTTAAGTATAAAAAATGACAGTACGGGTAAACAAATAAATAATACTACGGAAGGCGCATACAATGAGCAAACTAAAATTACCTTTAAAACTTATTTTATTTTGCTGGGTAGTACGCTAAAGCAGGAGGTTACCAAGCCTTTTCATATGAGTAAAAGAGATTGGGGCAAGTTTGGTTTATTTGCCGTGGCTGCCGGTGGGCTTGCGTTTGCAGATGAACCGATTCAACGGCAGGCATTAAAATTCAGAGCCAGCAATCCCGGTGGGGTTAAGGCCAGTAAATATATAACCAATACAGGCGGTGTTTATGAATTAGGCACCCTGGTGGCTTTAGGGGCATACGGATATATTTTTAAAAATGAAAAAGTGCGTACAACAACTTTGCTGGCAACGCAGGCATATATTACGGGCACTATAATTGAAACTACTTTAAAATATTTAACCGGCAGAACAAGGCCCTCTTATTATGCAACAGGTACAGAAGGGGAGCCAAGGTTTAGAGGCCCGTTCACAAAATCATCATCAAACAGTTCATTCCCATCTGGCCATTCAACGGTTGCATTTGCGGCGGCTACAGTATATGCAATGGAATATAAAAAAACGATTTGGGTTCCTATACTTGCTTATTCTGCAGCAACGTTAATTAGTGTAAGCCGCATAACAGAAAACAAACACTGGATTACAGATGTTTTTGTGGGTGCTGTTTTGGGGTATATAAACGGAAGACATGTAGTTAATAATTACCACCGTTATGCAAAAATAAAAGCACCGGGCCAGCCTAAAAATTCTGTCAGTTTTAATTTTCAATATGGTGGCGGGCAATTTCAGCCGGGACTTGTTTATCACATTAACTAAACCGCTAGCTCATTATTTTTCAGCTATACTGCGTATTTATTGTTAGGAAAACATGGTAATAGTGTAACCTTTTGGTGCCATTATATAACTATAACCGTTGTATTCAACGGTATTTTTGATTTTTTCACTATCTCAATTTCAGTGGCATAGATTTTGACTTTAACATTTTGATAATTCCCTTTATATGACATTTTACCGGCTTTTATTTTCCTTTTTTATCGCATCCTTATCTGTGGCCTGTAACACTAAAAGCCCTTCCAGCGGCAATTCCAGGTACGATTTACTGAACCCGGTTGTAATAAAAATGCCTGCTGAGTTAGCCGAAATTTCAGGCATAGTTTATTATCAAAAAGATACTTCCGTTTTTGCCATTGAAGATGAGGATGGAGTTTTCTATAAAATTTATCTGAATAAAAACAATGAGATAAAAAAATGGAGGTTCGATAAAAAGCATGATTACGAGGATGTGGTTTTACACGACAGCATTTTCTATGTTTTAATCAGCAATGGAGATATTGAATCATTACAGTTTACGGGTGATAGCATGACCAGCAACAAATTTCTTTTTCCGGATGCCAGTAAAAAGACCAATGAATTTGAATCACTTTATTTTGATGACAGCCTTAAGCAATTCGTTTTATTATGTAAAAAATGTGAAGATGACAATAATAAAACAGTATCTGCCTGGGGATACAGTCTCGATAGCCAGCGGTATAACCCGTCGGTACTAACAATTGATGTGAAACCGATTGATGAAAAACTTGGGCAGCAAAAAATGAAATTAAAACCCTCGGCCACAGCAATAAACCCGGTTACCAACGAACTGTATATCTTATCTTCCATCAATCATTTGTTGATTGTTACTGACAGGGCTGGAAAATTTAAAGAAGTATTTGAACTTGATCCCGCTATTTATAAACAGGCCGAAGGTATCGCCTTTACACCTGCCGGTGATATGATCATATCAAACGAATCGCACGAAACCGGGTTAGCCAATATCCTGATAATAAAAAACAAAAAGAAAGGTTTATGAAAAAGATAGTGTTGCTATTGTGTGGGATTTTTGCATTACAGTTTTTTGCTAAGGCTCAGGATAGTATACAGGCAAGGATTATATTGATTGGTGATGCCGGACAGTTAACCAATGGCAGGCACTTTGTTGTGTCTGCAGCAAAGAGAAATATAATCTTTGATAAAAAAACAACTGTTGTTTTTTTAGGAGATAATTTATACAAAACGGGGTTGCCTGATAATTCGTTACCTACGTATGATATTGCTAAAGCGCCGCTCGATTCTCAAATTCAAATTGCAGGTAAAACTGATGCTAAAGTTTATTTTGTACCCGGTAATCACGACTGGGCAAATGGAGGTACCAATGGTTATGAATCTATTTTGCGGGTGCAATCTTACATCGATATGCTCGGCAATAATAATGTTGCCATGTTTCCCCGGGACGGTTGCCCCGGGCCGGTTGAAGTTAAAATAAACGATGATGTTACACTGGTTATGATGGACAGCCAGTGGTGGCTGCACGAACATGAAAAGCCGGGTATAGAATCTGATTGTCCTTATAAGACAAAGGCAGAAGTACTGGTAGAGCTAGATGATATACTTTCTAAAAACTCAAAAAAAATTGTGCTGCTTGCCATGCATCATCCATTCAGAAGCTATAGTCCGCATGGTGGATATTTTGGTATCAAGCAGCATATTTTCCCGTTTACCGATGCTATTCCAAAACTTTATATTCCTTTACCGGTTCTTGGTTCAATCTATCCACTTACCAGGGCGGTTTTTGGTACCGAGCAGGATTTGAAACATCCGCTTTATCAAACCATGATTTATGAAATAAGTAAAGTGGTGAAAGGTCACAGTAACGTAATTTATGTTAGCGGTCACGATCACTCCATACAACTTATACAAGACAGCAGTTTTAATTATATCATCAGCGGCAGCGGTAGTAAAAATACCAGGGTATCTAAGAGTAAGAGCAGTTTGTTTGCATCGGCAGACAACGGCTTTGTTACGCTGGAGATTTCAAAAAATAAAAATGTGCAGGCAAATGTGTATATAGTAAACGGTGACTCGTCAAACATGGCTTACACAAACCAGATACTTCAGTTCGAAAAAATACCCTTGCCCGAATCAGATACTACCCGCCAACCGGATTACAAATTCCGGGATAGTGTTGTAATATCTGCCAGCGATAAATACAAAGACAATGTTGGCTTTCGTAAAATTTTTCTGGGCGCCAATTACCGAAAAGAATGGGGAACGCCTGTAACGTTTAAAGAATTTAATATCCGCAAAGAAAAGGGAGGGTTAACGATTAAAAGTTTGGGTGGTGGCCAGCAAACAAAATCGTTAAGAATGACAGATAAGAACGGTGTGGAATGGACCCTAAGATCTGTTGATAAAGATCCTGAAAAAGCATTGCCCGAAAATTTACGTGGTACCCTGGCTCAGGGTATTGTGCAGGATATGATATCTGCTGCTCAGCCGTATGCACCGGTGGTTGTAAGTGAACTTGCCAAAGCAGCAGGCATTATTACTGCCCAACCCGAATTCTTTTTTGTACCCGACGATCCGGCACTGGGCGAATACCGGAAAACATTTGCCAACTCGGTGATGTTGCTTGAGAACAGAGACCCCGGATCTGGTTTTGTGGATACAAAAAGCACCAACAAAGTACTTAATAAAATGCTGGAAGATAATGACCACCATATTGACCAGGAAAAAGTTTTAAATGCACGCCTGCTGGATATGCTGATTGCAGATTGGGACCGCCATGCTGATCAATGGAAATGGGGTACCAGCGATACCGGTAAAGGAAAATTATATTATCCTATTCCCCGTGACCGTGACCAGGCATTTTTTAATTCGGATGGGTTACTGCTTGGGTATTTATCCCGGCGGGTGATACCTTATTTGCAGGGGTTCAAAAAAAATATAAAGAACATTAACGGGCTTAATTATAAGGAACGGGATTTCGACCGGTTCTTTATGAATAATCTTGATGAAGCAACCTGGAAACGCATTACCGGAGACTTTAAAAGTAAACTAACTGATGAAGTAATACAGAATGCAGTCAGCAAATTTCCGAAGGCTATTGCTGCTATTGATTCGGTTATTGTTGGAGAAAAACTCAGAACCAGAAGAGATATTTTACCGGAGAAGGCAATGAGTTATTACAAATTTATTTCAAAAATTGTTACGGTACCCGGCAGTAACAAAGATGAATATTTTCATGTAAAAAAACACGATGGCGGCCTGCAGCTTACTGTGTATAAAAGAACAGATAAAACAGATTCTACTACCATTATGTACAACCGGGTATTTGATGAAAAAGTTACAAAAGAGATCAGGCTGTACGGATTAAATGGCGATGATAAATTTGAAATAGATCCCGATGTATCATCAAAAATAAAATTCAGGATAATAGGGGGTAAGGGTAAAGACAGCTTTGACCTGAAGGGTAATACAAGGAATAAAATTTATGATCTTTCGCTTGAAAAAAACGGAATAGCAAATAACAAATGGACGAAGAATAAATTCTCGGTAAACCCGTCTGTAAATGAATATAAGCCGATAGAATTTGAATATACCCGTTTAAGGTTTCCGCAGATAAACCTGGGTTATAATGAAGAAGATAAATTGTTGGTGGGTTTTGGTTTTTCACGCCGCAGCTATGGTTTCAGAAAAGAACCCTATGCAACAGATCAGAAATTGACAACACTATATGCACCTGCTGAAGGTGCATTCCAGGTTAAGTACAACGGAATATTTAACAAGGTAATATTGGGTAACGATCTGCTTGTACACATGCAATTAGTAAGTCCCACATTAAATAATTTATTTGGGTTGGGTAATGAGACGCTGTATAATAAAAATATAGACAGAAAATTTTACAGGGTTCGCTACAGATATTTTGAAACCGATTTGGCTATCAGAAAAAGATTGACCAATGTTTTCGGCGTCTCCATCGGCCCAAGCTATTATTATTACAGCAGTAAATATAAAGACAATGCAAAACGTATTTTAGGTAGCCCTGCTGCAATTGGTACAGATTCAATTTCTATTTATGGCGAAAAGCAATTTTTGGGTGGTAAAGCCAGGCTGGATGTGAGTTACATCAATAATGAAATATTTCCTACAAGGGGTATTACCTGGTTTAATGAATTTACTGTGCTGCGTGGTTTTAATGCCAACACCCATGCACTTACAAAAATAACTTCGGATATGACCATTTATGCCAGCTTAAGTGATCATTCTACTTTGTCAGCCATTTTTCGTGCAGGTGGCGGACATATTTTCAGCAAGCATTACGAATACTTCCAGGCACTTAGCCTGGGTGCCAATAATTATTTAAGGGGCTACAGAAAAGACAGATTTACCGGCACTTCCACTGCGTATGCCAATACCGAATTGAGGTTGCGGTTATTAAAATCAAAATCGTACATCTTGCCCGGTGATTTTGGCCTGATGGGTTTCTTTGATATAGGCCGTGTTTGGCAGCGTGGCGAAGAATCACAAAAATGGCATAATGCTTGTGGGGGCGGTTTGTACTATATTCCTTATAGCCTGGTTATGATTTCGGCCACTATGGGATTTTCGCCTGAAGATAAAGTGTTCAATTTTTCTTTGGGAACAAAATTTAGATTGAATTTTTAAAACCAAAATATGGACACCAATAATTTATATAAAAAAACAGAACAGTATGTAACCGGTTTATTTCAGGAAAATAAAAATGCCAACCTGGTATTTCATAACCTGCAGCATACCCAGGATGTTGTTGAAAGAACAAAGGAAATTGCCGGCCATTATTACCTGAGCGAAAATGATATGCTGGCAGTTTACATAGCCGCCTGGTTTCATGATACCGGCTACCTGTTTACCGATGCCGCACATCATGAGGAAAAGAGTGTGGAACTCATGCACGATTTTATGAAAACACAGGCAGCTGATGAAAAGCTGGTAACAACCATTGAATCATGCATATTGGCCACCAGGCCCCCTGGCCGGCATGATAATTTATTGGAAGAAATTATTTGCGATGCCGATACTTACCACCTGGGAACCAAAGCATTTAAAGAGGCCGATAAAAAAGTATGGGAAGAATATAACCTCACCGGTTCAGTGGTGGATAAAGCAGCATGGACATCTAAAACAATAACATTATTGAACGGGCATAAGTTTTATACAAAATATTGTGAAGACCTTTTAGAAAAAGGTAAACAAAAAAATATGAAAAAGCTGAATAAAAAATCAGACGAACAAGATATGGCTGAAACGACGACAAAATTATCAGACATGCAAAAAGATAAGACAGGCCTGATGTCCAAGGGTATTCAGACCATGTTGAGGCTCACTTCGCAAAATCATTTTCACCTGAGCGATATGGCTGACAGCAAAGCCAACATTCTTATTTCGGTTAATGCCATTATTATTTCAGTTATTCTGGGAGTTTTAATGCGCAAGCTCGAAGAATCTCCTTACCTGGCTATTCCTACGCTTATATTTCTGGTAGTGTCGCTTGCAACCATTATTGTTTCAATAATTGCCACCAGGCCTAAAATTACAGGTGGCACTTTTACCAGCCAGGATATTCTTGATAAAAAAATAAACCTGTTGTTTTTTGGTAATTTTTATAAAGCCTCTTACGAAGAGTATAATAATGCCATGCGCAGAATGATGAGTGATACCGATTACCTGTATGGTTCGCTGATAAAGGATATTTACACGTTGGGTACCGTGCTTGGCCGTAAATACAGATTGGTAAGACTGGCATACAATATATTTATGGTAGGGCTGATTGTTTCTGTAATTGCCTTTGCAATAGCCGTTTTCTTTTTCCATTCAGATACCGGTACGGGTACCGTAATGCAGGCAAAAGGTTCTCCTTTTTAAATTTATATTATGTTGTACAACAGGGATCTCAGTTGGTTAGGATTTAATTTCAGGGTGTTGCAGGAAGCTGCAGATAAAAATGTACCCTTGTTTGAAAGAATGAAATTTCTATCCATATTCTCGTCTAACCTGGATGAATTTTTCAGGGTGAGATACCCCGCGGTAATTGCATTAGGCAGGTTACATGAAAAGACAAGGATAAAGGCCAGCATTGAAATTACAGAAGATATTGCCGAAAAAATTCAACAGGAGGTTAACCGGCAACTGAATTGTTTTGGTACAATTCTTACACAGGAAATTATTCCTGAATTAAAAAGGAATGGAATCGTTTTTTACTATAACAACACTATACTGCCGGAACATATAAGAGAGATAAAAGAAATATTTCTTACCTACGTGTTATCTTTTATTCAGCCAATTTTTCTGGAAGGAGTAAGTGATCAGGCCTTCATGCCAGAGAATAATCAACTTTATTTTGTGGTTACGCTTAAAGAGG
Source organism: Chitinophagales bacterium (assembly GCA_038204855.1). GTDB lineage: Bacteria > Bacteroidota > Bacteroidia > Chitinophagales > Chitinophagaceae > Ferruginibacter. The sequence goes on along the minus strand of JBBRCM010000053.1, from coordinate 4,711 downwards.
TAAACCATGGTACGCTGAAACAAGCCATTGTTAATATCCCTTCTGGAAAATTGAGCCGTTTTTTTACTTTATCCCCCTTGAATGGCGAACAATATGTAATCTTCCTGGATGATATTATCAGGGAAAACCTGCAGTTCATTTTTCCTAAACTGGAAATAATCAGTGTGTACAGTATTAAGTTTAACAGGGATGCCGAACTTAATTTAGGCGACGAATACAGCGGCGATCTTTTGAATAAGATAGAAAAGCAATTGAAGAAAAGAGATATCGGTTTACCTTCGCGTTTTTTGTTTGAAAATACAATGCCGCGTAACATACAGTTGTTTTTGGCTGCGCAGTTTTCTGTAGTGTTTGAAGATATGTTTGCTGGCGGCCGGTACCATCATTTAAGCGACCTGGCAAACTTTCCTGTATCAGATAAAAAGCTGCACAACGAAAGCTTTACACCGCTTTTTTCTACACAGGTGATGGATAGCGGAGACATTTTTAATGTACTTGAGCAGCGTGATATTTTATTGCATTTACCATACCAGTCTTATAACCCTGTTTTATCTTTTTTTAACCAGGCGGCAGTTGATGCGGATGTTACAGATATATACATAACGCTGTACAGGTTGGCATCCGAATCGCACATTGTAAATGCACTCATAAGCGCCGCAAAGAATGGAAAAAATGTAGTTGTTTTTATTGAATTGAAAGCTAGGTTTGATGAAGCCAATAATATCAAGTGGAGCAGGGTGATGAAGGAAGCCGGTATCAGCCTGCAGTACAGTCTGCCACAGATAAAGGTGCATTCAAAAATTGCATTGGTTAAGAAAAAATCCAACGGACAGGAATTAGCGTACGCCATACTAAGTACGGGAAATTTTAATGAAGTAACTGCCAGATTTTATACCGACCATGTATTGTTGACCTCCAATATCAGCATCATTAATGAGTTACAGGTATTGTTTGATTTTCTTAAAAAAGGACGTAATGAAATTGGTGATGCAAAAACCAAATTCAGTGAACTGCTGGTTTCACAATTCAATATGGTGGAAGAATTTGAAAAGCGAATAGCTGTTGAAATAAAAAAGGCAAAAGCTGGTATCCCGGCAAGGATAAGGATTAAAGTAAATAACCTGGAAGAGCCGGGTTTGATAAATTTATTGTACAAGGCAGGCAGAGCAGGTGTACAGGTTGAGCTTATTGTAAGAAGTGCCTGTTGTATCGTTACTGGTATTGATGGAATTGGTGAAAATATAACGGTACGCAGGATAGTTGACCGTTTTCTGGAACATAGCCGTTTATTTATTTTTGGAGCAGATGATGACGTACATGTTTTTATGGGCTCCGCCGATCTGATGACGAGGAACCTGTATCACCGCATTGAAGTTTGTTTTGCGGTAAAGGATATAAACTGCCGAAAAGAATTGATTGATTATTTTGAAATGCAATGGGCTGATAACAACAAAGCTGTTCAGCTTTTGCCTGATAACAAATATACATCGTTGTCCGGAGGTGATGGTAGTGAAATAAACGCTCAGCAAAGCATTTACCAATACCTGAAAAGCAAAAAATGAAATCATCAAAATCATATAAAACCTTTTCCGGCGTAAGCAAATACCGCATGCGTATCATACTGTATATTGCTGTTTTCTGGACGCTTATTGATCTTGTTGCCGTTTTGCTTTTTAAGGATAGCAGCATTAAAAGTCCTTTTAAATCAGGCCTTTTAAGAGAAGTAGCTGTTTTTTTTATGAGTGGCCTGATGGGTTATTTATTTGTGTTTACGCTAAAAAATGTATTTCGGAAGCAGCCACCGTTCATCAACTTTATATTTAAAAGCATCATCCTGCTCATGGCTGCTTTTACCCTTAATTTCCTGGTTCATTTTGTCGACAGCATACTGATAAAGGGCATTAGCAGCCGTGAGGCAATACAAATGTCTGTAGATGACATGTTTCAGCTTAAGCAACTGTTGCAGCGTATTATTTACTGGATGATACTTTTCGTAATAACGCAATTGTATATCGAGATCAATGAAAAATATTCTCCCGGCGTGTTTATTGATATTATTACTGGTAAGTACATGCAGCCAAAAGTTGAGAAGCGTATCATCATGTTTATAGACCTCAAAGATTCCACACCTATTGCAGAAAAGCTGGGGCATGTTGAAAATTTCAAGTTCATCCGTGATTTTATTTTCCATGTTTCTATGGCTATGATAGAACATGATGGCAGGATTTATCAATATGTTGGCGATGAGGTGGTAGTATCGTGGCTGTACGATAAGAAAAATACAGGCAAATGCCTGGCATCAATTATAGAGGCCCGTAAAAATCTACAGAAGAACGGCGATCATTTTCGCAGGCGTTATGATATTATTCCTGAATTCAGAGTTGGCATTCACATGGGCGAAGTAACCGTAGGAGAGATTGGTGTAATAAAAAAGGATCTGGCGATGAGCGGGGATACCATGAATACCACTGCCAGGATACGTAGTGCCTGCAATGAACTGAACCAGAAATTTATTATGTCGAAAGATTTTATGGAAGCTACTGATTTAAAAGAATGGCAGGGCGAAAGCCTGGGTGTTATTGAACTAAAAGGCAAGAACAGCGGTATTGAACTGTTTTCATTAAAAGTTTAGCCGCAGTTAAATGCGCTGTATATGAAACAGAAAATAAAGATTGCGGTTAAAAAATTTCCCCAGGTGCTGGCATTGATTTCTGCCCAGATAATACTTGTTTTAATTTCATTTTTTATTTCACTCTCTTTATTGGTCATTGTTATCAGGGAGATATTTTATGCCAAAGACTACCACATGGATGAAAGGGTATTCAGTTTCCTTTCGCACTATATAACTGATACCACTACCACGCTGATGAAAGCCATCAGTTTTATGGGATCTCAATTTTTTTTGATACCGGGCTGGCTGTTACTGATCATTTTTTACTTTTTCATCCATAAGAATAAATGGATGACTGCCAAAATTTTTATAATTGCAGTCAGCAACCTGTTATTGATGCTTGTATTAAAATTGCTTTTTAACCGCCCCCGGCCCATGATACCACTTTTAAAAAATGTGCCTGGCTTAAGTTTTCCAAGCGGGCATGCATTTATGAGTCTTGTTTTTTATGGTATGGTGATGTACGTACTATACCGCGAGGTAAAAAATAAATGGCTGAAGTGGGTGGCCATCGGCTTGATGGGGGTAATGGTGTTAATAATAGGCCTCAGCCGTGTTTACCTCAGGGTACATTACGCCAGCGATGTAATAGCGGGTTATTGTTTTGGGGTTATGTCTTTACTGATACTTTTCTGGCTGTTGCGGCAAATTGAAAAGTACAATGCAAAAACAATTCATCCGGCTTTGAATGTTACAGTATGATACTTTAACTCCGGTAAAAAATCGGGATATGTATTATTCATCCTTTGACTTTGCGCTGGAGAGTGGGAACTGGAATTGGGCGTAATGATAATTCAAGATCATTTATGGTTATTGGCCATAGGCGCAACGGCTGCGAGTGGGCTTACGTAATGTGTACAGCGGCGAAAAGTGTCAGGATAGCTGAAGTAATATTTTAAGTTTATTATTTAAATCTAAAATCTCAGTTGGGGTAAGTGTTCCTAAAAGACCTTTAGCTAAGGCCTTGTCTAAAGTCGCAATTTTACTTGTCCTGATCAGTGAAGCTCTTCTTAATCCATTTATTTGGCTTGGATAAAGTGATACATCGGAAGGCTCTTGCCTTTGTGTTTGTGTAGTAACAAAGCATACGGTCAAATCCAGGCTTGTATCAGCAAGAATAACTGCAGGTCTTAGTTTGCTTCCACTTAAATCAGTAAATGGAAAAGTTATTAATACAATATCACCCTTAGGCATTATATACTTTTTTTAAATCTGCTACCGAATACAATTCTTCATCTTCATTTAAAAATTGAAAAGTTTCACTTTTGGAAACCACGCTTTGTATGCCATCTGTTAAGCGGTTTTCTTCGTATCGTTTTGTGATAAAATCAGCGAAGTCAGATATTTCCTCTGCTTTTTCTTCTGGAAGTTGGTTGATTGCTTTTACTGTTCGTTCTATTATTAACTGTCTGTTCATGGCCTGTAGTTTAATAATCAAATATACAAATTACGCATCAATTTGCAATTGAGATATGCGAAACCTGTGTAGTTGAGGGTACAGACTCAGTGTATGAAGATGATAAGAAACTGAAGTCAGTTTTGGAGGAGTGTGTTACCCCTTTTCAGGCGAGTCTCCACCAAAGATTTGAGCCTGGCCGTGGGACTCGCCGTTCTACGGAGCACATTATTCTTTACTGTAGCCCATGCCGGTTAAAAAATAAATACCCTTTAATGGGATCCATTCTTTATCCATTTTGTAGAGTTGGACAATGTGGATTTGAGCAGCTCAATATAACAGCGGCGAGTCCCACGGCCATGCACGAACCCGGCGTGGAGACTCGCCTGAGAATCTTAATTTTTTTAAGAGGGAGACTCGGAGGAAAAGAAAGCACATTATTCTTTACTGTTGTCCAATGCCAGTTAAAAAAATAAATAGCTTTTAATGGGGTCCATTCTTTATCATATTTTATAGAGTTGTGCAATGTCAATTTGAGCAGCTCAATATAACAGCGGCGAGTCCCACGGCCATGCACGAACCCGGCGTGGAGACTCGCCTGAGAATCTTAATTTTTTTAAGGGGCAGACTCGGAGGAAAAGGAA
>JBBRCM010000052.1:0-20595 GCA_038204855.1 Chitinophagales bacterium | reverse complement strand
TTTTAAACACAAAAAAGACTAGTTATGCCTTGTGGTAAAAAGAGAAAACGTCATAAAATTGCAACACACAAGCGTAAAAAACGTTTAAGAAAGAACCGTCATAAGAAGAAGTAATTTTTCTTACCGGTGCCCGGAATCCTCGTCCGGGCACTCATATACCTGCATTCATTACAGCTGAAGGCTGATTTTTGATGCGTGCAGTTATGTTTCCCTTTTAACGATTGTACTGGTCTTATCAAAAATTTACGCTTGACCAAGGAACTTATTATTAATTCGGCTCCACAAGGAGTTGAAATTGCCCTGTTAGAGGATAAAAAGCTGGTGGAGCTGCACAGCGAAAAAGCTGATGCAAGCTTTGGCGTGGGCGACCTGTATCTTGGAAAAGTAAAAAAGCTTATCCCGGGCCTGAACGCAGCATTTATTGATGTTGGATTTGAAAAAGATGCTTTTCTGCATTATACCGATCTTAGCCCATATGTCCGTTCCATACTTAAATTCACCACCGAATCTATCAACGATAAATCGGAAGGAGGATTTGATTTTGCAAAATTTAAGGTAGAGCCAGAAATTATTAAGACCGGTAAAATTGCCGAAGTACTTAGTGGCAAGCCTAATGTATTGGTGCAGATTTTGAAAGAACCCATTGCAGCCAAGGGCCCCCGCCTTAGTTGCGAACTTTCTTTGCCAGGCCGGTTTGTGGTGGTAACGCCTTTTAATGATATCATTGCCATTTCAAGAAAGATTCACTCATCCGACGAAAGAAAAAGATTACACAAGATTATAGAAGCCATTAAGCCCAAAAACCTGGGTGTAATTGTGCGGACTGCAGCAGAAGGCAAACATATAGCCGAACTGCATGAAGATTTGTTAAGCCTGATTGCCACCTGGAAAACCATTCAGACTAATTTAAAAGGAGCAACACCGCCCACAAAGATTTTGAGTGAGCAGGGTAAAACAACCAGCATACTTCGTGATTTGCTAAATGAAGATTTTAATAAGATAGTTGTAAATGACAAAAATATTTACAGCGATGCAAAAACATACATACAGCGTATTGCACCCGATAAAGCCGATATCGTTTCTTACTACAACAACGGCTCCCCAATATTTGACAGTTTTGGTATTACCAAGCAGGTAAAAGCTGCTTTTGGTAAAACAGTAAACCTGCCAAGCGGCGCCTATTTAATTGTAGAACATACAGAAGCCCTGCATGTAATTGATGTAAACAGCGGGTATAAAAGTGTAAGCAATAACCAGGAGCAGAATGCCCTTGAAACCAACCTGGAAGCGGCTGAAGAGATTGCAAGGCAAATGCGCCTCCGTGATTTAGGTGGTATTATTGTGGTTGATTTCATTGACATGAAGTTGATGGAGAACAAAAAGAAACTGGCCGATGCCATGGATGGTTATATGCGTCCGGACAGGGCTAAACATGCGGTACTGGCCATCAGTAAATTTGGTTTAATGCAGATAACCCGGCAGCGCATGAAGCCGGAAATGAATATTAACACCACCGAAGTTTGCCCAAGCTGCAACGGCACCGGAAAAATATCTTCCACGCTTATTTTAGAAGACGAAATAGAAAAGAACCTGAGTTACCTCATCATGCAAAAGCATACGGGTTTAACGGTGGAGATTCATCCTATTTTACATGCTTACATGACCAAGGGGATCTTCTTTTCAAAACTCAGCAAATGGCGCCGCAAATACAAGCAGCGCATTAAACTAAAAGCCAACTCCAATTATCATTTAACTGAGTTTCATTTTTTTGATGATAGTGATGAGGAGATAAAGTTGTAGGTTTTCTACTTTCTTTCTATCTATATAAAAGGCGTTTAACAAAAAAAGATTTGGGCCATTCCACTTCAATCTACCAGGTTTTATTAATTAGGAATTTGCGGATTTGGATTTGTACGCTGTTTTTGATGGCAGTACCACTCATCAGATTGGTTCGCAGCCACGAACTATGACGGATAACCACAGAACAGTAATTTATGATGTGGAATTATCTGAACCTTAAACCCCGATTTTGCATTTGAAATCTACTGCGGCCTCCAAATCCTTCGCAGCCAAGCCTTTCAGAACATTTTTTGAATTCAAAATAGTATACTATTATTTCATCCAAAAAATAACCTGAAACCCTTGTCTGTTTTGTATTTGAAACCCTCGCTACGATTTCAACTGCAAAATCCGGGTTAAATTGGCCTTGTAAGTACTGGTGGGTATTTTTTAGTTTTTGGATTAATATACCGTCTTGAGGGTATGCATCGTAAACCGTTTCTCGATAGTTTTGACTCTTAAAATTTTAAAGGATGAAATATATTACACTAGCGGTTGCATTATTAATTTCGATGTCAGCTTTTTGTCAAATGGAAGTGCTGGAAAAAGATTACGACATTTCCAGAAAAGCCAGAAATGGTTTTCTAGGGCAAATTGAAAAGCATCCAGAAACTAATACGTTCGACTTGATTTATGTTTTAAAATCTACTGCTACAAAAGTAAAAACAGAGGTATATACTTACGACCAGGATTTAAAATTAATCAAGCAACAAAAAGAAGAAGAGGAAATTGAAAAGGTAAGAAAAAAATATAAATGGTTTCGGTATAAAGGCGAAACTTATGAGTCGCAATCAGTGTATGTGAGGGCCAATATGACCCAGCAAATGGTATTCAGGCAAAAAACAATCAGATACAAATGGAGCTGGTGGCGTGGCGGCTACGCCAAAAGAGTTATTCTGGGTGATAAAGTAAAACCAAAGAACGAAGAAGGTACTGCAAATTTGATGTTTCGTGGCGGATATTACGAAAATGACCCAGAGGGATATTTGCTTGTATGTGCAGGAGTAGGGTCGGGTAAGAAGGATTATACTGGCTCATTTCTAAAATATCAAATCTTTAAAGCAGACAAGGATGTGAATATGGAGAAAACTGCAGAAATAAATTTTGATGTAGCTAATACGCCGATACTTTCACAACCTCTGGAAGATGATGATCCTGCTTCTCAGGACGATTTGCAAAGGGACTGGATATTATTATTTGCAACTTATGGCGGTTCCGGTATGAAGAAAGTAGAGGGCGATCCTTATATGTATACCTACTGCCGGTTTTCACCGCAGGGAATTCTTAAAGAAAAAATTGGTTTTAAAGTTACCGTGGCAGGTTGGAGAGTATTGGGCGCTTATGAAAAAGACGGGCAGGTTTATTTTTATGGTCCGGGTATAGGAAAAGATAAATTCAATAATGAAATTTTTAAAGGCGCCATACTTGCCAACAGCAGTAATGAAGATGCTGATGTAGAAAAGAAAGGCGGCGGAGGCATTATGGGTGGTTTCGGCGCATTGAAGGGGATGGTTACTGGTGAGGGATTTCAAATTACCCAAGATGCTATCGACGATCGTTTAGATGAAATGAAATACACAAATTTCCAGGTGGGTAAAATAGAAAAGGGCAATCTTGTATTTGTAAATGCGCCAACAACAAGTGATATCAACGATAAAAATGTAAAACCAGAAGGGCAAAAAAAGAAAATAGAATTTGATAGTAAGCGTTTTCTTACAACAGATTTATCAGTAACCAGTGACAATAATATGTTTATTAGCGGACAGGATTTTACGATTGATAAGTTTGGGAAAAATAAAGGAACAAAATTGTACAAAGGGTTATTCTTATTACAATACGATGGGCAGGGGAATTTTTTAAGAAATTATGGAGTAGAAGTAGACCAGAAAAAATATTTAGGAATGTTTAGCCGAGGTCTTACACCCAATATGTATCCAGTGAGCAGCACCATCATTGAATCTGGTAATAAAAAACAATTGTATTGGATGATGACAATTTGTAAAGCCATCGATACAGATGTAGATATTGATGACCAGTACAATTTTGTAAATGGAAGCACTACCAGAACGATTACGAGTTCTTATTCTCCGCTATATAGCATTCAGTACGGTGCTATAAATAAGCAAGATGGCACAGCGTCAGAATTTAAAACACTGGGTGAGGATGAGAAGAGAAAATTTTATTTGATGAATGGCGTCAACCGCATCCGCTTGAATGATTACCAAATTTATCTTAGTGAGACATTAAAAGGCGATAAAATTTTGCTGTCGAGATTTGATGTGAGTCATTAAACTTTTAATCGCAAAAATTAAACGAGTATTTTATTTGAAACAATTGAAAAACCGGCTGAAAGACAGCCGGTTTTTAATATAGCCTTAAAAAGCGAAATGGTGCTGCTATCGAGTATGTAAAGTTTGCTGGCAATAGCAGTCTTTAAACTGCCGGCCGATATAATGTGCTTGAATTTTTTATACTGGCTTTGGTAAAGTAGATGAACATCAACACCAGCGAGGATTGCTCTAGTTGCAATGATACCGGCAAAATATCATCAACCCTATTTTAGAAGACGAAATAGAAAAGAATCTGAGTTATCTCATTATGCAAAAGTATACCGGTTTAACGGTGGAAATTCATCCTATTTTACATGCTTATCTCACCAAGGGAATTTTCTTTTCCAAACTGAGCAAATGGCGCCGCAAGTACAAACAACGCATTAAATTAAAAGCCAACAACAATTATCATTTAACCGGGTTTCACTTTTTTGATGATAGTGACGAGGAAATAAAGCTGTAATCAGATCCTCATATTTTTTCCAAACATTTTTGTCATTTATTCTGGCGATACTTTTGGTAATGAAAATCCTGACAGGGTTAACTACAAACGTATTAAGCAAGAATGGAATGAAGCCTACCGGAAATATATGGATGGAAAATAAAGAGCCTGCTGTTTAAAATCAATTCAAAACACTGGCTTCTTTCTCAACTTTAATAGTTTTTTGCTCCTTTATTTTTGCCCAGCCCCCCAATATATTCCTCAGGTTATGCGTTCCCTCACGTTTTAAAAGCGAAGCTGCAATTACACTCCGGTAACCGCCTGCGCAATACACATATAAGTTCTGGTTATCTTCAAAATGAGAAAGGTTTAAAACATCATTCATTTCATTCAGCGGCAGGTTTTGTGCACCGGCCACATGCCCATCAGCAAATTCTGTTTCTCTCCGTACATCTACCACCACCAAGTTCGGGTCGTGTGGTATATCCATGGCCAGTTCATCGGCTTCTATATCAACAATCATATCAACGCGTTCACCGGCATTTTGCCAGGTTTCAAATCCGCTGTTTAAATATCCTTGTATCTTATCAAACCCAACACGTGATAAGCGGATCAATGTTTCTTCTTCCTTACCGGGTTCGGTTACCAAAACCATGGGTTTATCAAAAGATAATAAACTTCCTGCCCACTCAGCAAAGCGCCCTTCAAGCCCGATAAAAATACTGCCCGGTATAAAACCCTGGGTAAATACATCTGCATGGCGTGTATCTAAAATAATTACATCATCATCTTTCAGCTTTTTAAATTCAGGTAAAGACAAGGGCGTTAATCCTTTTTGCTTAACCGTATCTAAACTGGTATAGCCCTGCATATTTATCTGCGCATTAATAGCAAAATACTTTGGTGGAACAGAAAGTCCGTCGGTTACAGCAGCAATAAACGCTTCTTTGCTCTGCGGTTGCAACGCGTAATTATTTTTTTTCTGCTCTCCAATAGTACTGAAGGTTTCCGGGCCCATACTTTTGCCGCAACTGCTGCCTGCACCATGCGCCGGGTAAACAACTACATCATCTGCAAGTGGCAATATTTTATTTTGGATGGTATCGTACATAATGCCCGCCAGGTCAGCGCTGGTCATGTTTCCGCTGCTCAGGTCGGGGCGGCCCACATCGCCAACAAATAAAGTATCGCCGGTAAATATGGCGTGGGGCTTGTCGTTTTCATCACGCAGTAAATAGCAACTGCTTTCCAACGTATGCCCTGGTGTATGCAATACCTGCAAAGTTATTTTGCCCAGTTTAAATATTTCGTTGTCTGCTGCATTGTGTACCTCGTAACTGGTTATTGCACCCGGCCCGTAAATAATAGGGGCACCGGTTTTTTTACTCAGATCAATATGCCCGCTCACAAAATCAGCATGAAAATGTGTTTCAAAAATGTATTTAATGCCGGCGTTGTTTTCTTTGGCCAGCTTTATATATTCGTCGGTATCTCTTAATGGATCTATAATGGCAACCTCGCCCTCACTTTCTATATAGTATGCGGCTTCGCTGAGGCAACCGGTATATAATTGTTTTATGAACATGATGAATTTGTTTGCTTTTGTGAAGCCGCAAAGTTAAAATAAAAAAAGCGTTCAGGCGGATTGCCCAAACGCTTTAGATACTTTTTGCAGAAATCTTAACCAACCAGGTCTTTAACAAACTGGCTGATCTCGTCAATGCGCTTGTAGTTAACCGTGTAGAAAATAAATTTTCCATCACGCTCTGTGTTTACAATACCGGCTTTACGTAAAATAGCCAGGTGTTGGGAAGCCACAGATTGCTCCAAACGGAGGCGAACATAAATTTCTGTAACGGTAATTTTTTTCTCATCCTCAATTAATTTCAATAGTTGCTGACGCAGCTTGTGATTTAAAGCCCGTAGCACCAATGCTGCTTTTTTAAGCGCAATGTAATCTACATTAATTGGAGAATTCTTGGCAGAACCAGAGTTGTCCTGCTCTCTTGTTGGAGAAGAAACCATCATAGAATTTAATTTTAATATGCTTGAACAATGTTTGAACATTACAAATATACCATTAATTGTTTATGCAATTATATATACTCAATTATTTATAACGTTTTTTTTGGAATATTATTTCGGATTTCGACAACCCCTTGAAATTCTTTAAGATAGAAAGGCTGACTGTAGGCCAGACTGGTGAATTTTTTTTCTAAAAACAGCATATTTGATGAATTTCCGAGCGATTCCGGCAAAACAGATACAGATTTGAAGATAGCATTTGGATTATTGCATATCTTTTTCCATTTTTCTGAGCCGCTTCCAAAGAATATTATTTTATTTTTCAACAGGTCTTTTTCAAACGAAAATTCATCCAGTATCATAGCGCAAGGCTGCAGGTATTCCTGGAGGTCGTGCTGATAAATTGCCGTAAAAATTTCCATCCGCCTTGCATCCATCATGGGGCAAAATAAAATATTTTCATCTGCCGCAGGCGGATAAAGCTGTAACGCAGAAGCTGCTAATACCTCTAACGTACCAATGGTAATAAGCGGTATTTTTAAAGCATAACATAATCCCTTTGCACTGGCCAAACCAACCCGTAAACCGGTGTAGGAACCTGGCCCTGCTGTAACAGCAACTGCATCAACATCCTTAAATTGTACGCCTGCCAGTTTAATTAACTCCTGTATGGCTGCCTGTAAAAACCCGGCATGTTCCTTTTGTGCGCCGCTGCCGAGTGAATGCAAAACCTGCCCGTCTTTTGCAAGACTGACATGCGCATTTTCCGTAGCGGTATCAATATTTAAAATCAGGCTCATTATTTTTTTTCTAATGCTTCTTTAGCCAATAGTTCAGAAGGTTTGTAACGGCTATCTGTTAAATAAAGTTTTTGCAGTAGTGCCAAAATATTTTCGGTGTCAATCTGCGAAGCCCATTCAAAAGGCCCGAAAGGGTAGTTGGTGCCCAGTTTCATGGCAGTGTCAATTTCAGCTTTAGTACTAACATTATCTTCCAGCGCAAAATAAGCTTCATTAATCATCATGGCAATAACCCGTGCGCTTATAAAACCAGGTTCATCCTTCACAAAATTAATTTTGATGTTAAGTGCTTTAAAAACCGATTCAATTTCTTCGCCGGCAACTCCGGCTATTTCCCAGATTGACCTGTGTAAAAAAGTCGTCCATCCATTTATACGATAAACATTTGCCGGTAACGAAAGATCGGTGAGAGTTTCAATAACCGAGTTGATAATAACCGGCTGTGTAAAAGAATCAAATGCCGGCCGAATTTCATCCGGCGTTAAACAAAAAAAAGCTTCTGCATTTTTGTGTTGATCAAAATCTGATGCATGTGCCACCCGTTGCCATTCAACATTAGTTCTCAAGCCAGTCAGCTCGTTCCATTGACTATCTGAGGCTGCAACAACAATCATAGTTTTTTTTTGCAAAAATAGGTGGTTGAGAAAAGATATATTTGCAATTAAGAAAATAAACAAAAATAATATGAAAAAAATAATCAACACACCCAATGCACCTGCGCCAATCGGGCCATATAACCAGGCAGTAATGACGGGTGATATGCTTTTTATTTCGGGCCAGGTAGCGCTGCTTCCAGGCACCGGCGAGCTGGCAAATGCCGATCTTACAGAAGAAACGCAGCAGGTAATGAAAAACCTGAAAGCCATATTGACAGAAGCCGGGATGGAATTTTCAAACGTAGTTAAAACAACCATTTTTTTAAGTGATATGAGTTTGTTTGCTGCTGTAAATGAAATTTATGGCAGTTATTTTACTTCGGATTATCCCGCCAGGGAAACAGTTGCAGTGAAAGGCCTGCCTAAAAATGTTAATGTAGAAATAAGTATGATCGCTTCAAAATGAGTGTAGAAAAAACGGTAATTATTACTGCAAAGGTTCATGACGTATTAACGGAAACTTTGCAACGAAAAGGATTTACAGTGATGTATCTTCCTCAAATAACTTATGAAGAGTTGCATAAACTTGTTGATAAGGCCGTGGGATTAATTGTAACTACCAGGATAAGAATTGACAAAGATATTTTAGATAAAGCAGTTAATTTAAAGTGGATTGGCAGACTGGGCAGCGGTATGGAATTGATTGATGTAGCTTATGCCGAAAGCAAAGGAATAAAATGTGTGAGCAGTCCCGAAGGCAACCGTAATGCAGTGGCGGAGCACGCTTTGGGCCTCTTGTTGAATTTGATGAATAAGATCAGCAGCAGTTTTGATGAAATAAAAAGTGGCAAATGGATACGGGAAGAAAACAGGGGAATTGAACTTACCGGTAAAACCGTTGGCATTATTGGTTTTGGAAATACCGGTAGCAGTTTTGCAAAATTACTTTCGGTTTTTGGTGTAACCATTCTTGCGTATGATAAAAGCAAGTATGGTTTTGGCCAGGCAAATGTTAAGGAAGCTAACCTGGATCATATTTGCAGGTATGCTGATGTGATAAGTTTTCATGTGCCGCTTACGGACGATACCTTACATATGGCAAACGAAGATTTCTTTAAATCGCTGGAGCAAAAGCCCTTTATCATAAATACTTCACGTGGTTCGGTTGTGCAAACGTCAGCACTGATAGATGCCTTAAAACAAGGAACAATCGCAGGTGCTGCGCTGGATGTTCTGGAAAATGAAAAATTAGCAGGTTATAATGCTGAAGAAAAAGCAGAATTGAACTACCTTACCCAACAACCGAACGTGATTTTAACGCCACATGTTGCAGGTTATTCGGTTGAAGCTTTTTATAAAATGAGTGCGATTATTTTGGAAAAGCTGGAAGTATAATTTTTTCAAGCCCTGGTCGAATCCCCACCCACCCATCGTGTAACACAAATACAATAGGAACACGGATACTTCGGCAGGCTCAGTACACGGATTGGATGGATTTATATGATTTTATAATTGATTAAACCGTTTACTAACCCAATAACCAACTTTTCAAACTGCATAAACATAGGATAATCCTGCTTCGCAGGATGTTGGATCACCAAAACAATCCAAATTTTTGTGCAAAGCAGAAAAAAATCTGTGCTGAGCATGTCGAAGCATCATCTGCCAAATCCGTGTACTGAGCCTGCCGAAGTATCTGTGTTCCAATTTTTCACATCGAAGATGGGTCACACGATTACACCCATCGGAATTTGAAGCGCCGAACCGAATTAGATTCAAAAGCTGGAAATATATTTTTTTCACTATTTTTGTAATACATGCAACGCCTTAGGCTACCTGAGGCGTTGTATTTTTTTATTGTTTAAACTGAGTTTTATGAATGCAACCAATTATGTAACCGCGGAAACGTTTGAAAGATTGAAGGAAGAGTTACAGCACATGAAGGGTGTTGAGAGACCGGCAGCTAGTTCTGCTATTGCTGAGGCAAGAGAAAAGGGTGACCTGAAGGAAAATGCTGAATACGATGCTGCGAAGGAAGCACAAGGTATGCTGGAAGCTAAAATAAAGCAGCTTGAGGGCGTTATAGCCAATGCCCGTATTCTGGATGAAAGTAATATTGATACCAGCAAAGTATCTATATTAACCAAGGTTACTTTAACCAACATGAACACAAAGAAGCAGGTAACTTACAAAATTGTTTCTGAAAATGAAGCGGATCTTAAACTGGGCAAAATCTCAGTTACCTCGCCCATTGGAAACAGCCTGTTGGGAAAAGTCATAGGTGATGTGGTTGATGTAATAGTGCCGGCCGGTGTTCTTAAATTTAAGGTTGAAAAGATTGAGCTTTAAATAGTCCTGAAATATTCTATCCCATCCGTGGTAAGGCAGATGGGATTTTTTTGTGCCTTATATTTACAAAAAAATTTGCCATGACCATTTTTTCAAAAATCATCAGCGGCGAAATACCAGCCTATAAAATTGCTGAGAACGAAAAGTTTATTGCCTTCCTTGATATTGAACCATTGGTAATGGGCCATGTATTGGTAGTGCCTAAAGTGGAAGTGAATAAAATTTTCGATGTGCCCGATGATTACCTGGCGGCGATGCTGGTATTTGCAAAACCAATAGCGCATGCCATTGAAAAGGCCTTTGATTGCAAAAGATGCGGTATCAGCGTTATCGGGCTTGAAGTGCCACATGCACATATGCACTTGGTGCCCATCAACTCGGCGGATGATTTAAATTTTACAAGACCTAAACTGAATCCTACGCAGGAAGCATTAAAAGCTGTGTTTGAAAAATTAAAGGCTGCGTTAAGCCTCGTTGATTGATAACCTGAAACCCACGCCATGTATGGTTTCCAGCACAATATTGGGGTCGCTTTTAAAATGCTTGCGCAACTTGGTAATAAAAACATCCATACTTCTGCCCAGGAAATAGTCATCCTTACCCCACACGTTCAGCAAAACTTCTTCGCGTTTTAAAACCTTATTTTCATGTTGCGCAAAAAACCGCAGCAGGTCCGATTCTTTTTGTGTGAGTGTTATTACTTCCGTACCGCTGTAAATTTTTAATTCGTTTACTACAAATTTTAATTTGCCCAGTTGGTATACTTCTTTGATATCTGCCTGTAATTTTTTGGTGCGGCGTAAAAAAACCTCAATTCTTAATATCAACTCTTCAATACTGAATGGCTTGGTAATATAATCATCGGCACCCGATTGAAAACCTTTTACTTTATCTTCCTGTAAACTTTTTGCGGTTAAAAAAATGATAGGTACCACATCGCTCTGCTGCCTTATTTTCTTTGCCAGCGAAAAGCCATCCCGTAAAGGCATATTAATATCAAGTAGGCAAATGTCAAATTCCTTCTTTTGAAACTGTTGCCAGGCTACCTCACCATCGGGGCAATGCGTTACTTCAAAACCAACATCCTGAAGCGAATCCTTAATTACAAAACCAAGCGAAAGATCATCCTCAGCCAATAAAATTTTACCTTTTGCCATGCTATTCGTTTTATTTAAGGGACAATTTAATTGTAAATATACTTCCACTTCCCAATTCGCTGGCTACTTCAATTTTGCCGTGATGCGTATCAATAACTTTTTTAACAAAATTTAAACCCAATCCAAAGCCCTTACTGATGTGGAGTTCGCCATCCGTTACCCGGTAAAACCTTTCAAATATTTTCTTCTGATGTTCTGATGCAATACCTATGCCATTATCTTTTATGGCTATCAGCAAAACGACGCCGTCAACTTTAGTACTTACGTCAATAACCGGCGTAGCTGAATATTTAATGGCATTTTCAATCAGGTTTATCAGGCATAATCTTAAGTAAGCTCTGTCCGCCGTGACCATCAAATCCTGCATGGCAAAATCTGTTTTAACAACGGCATTGCGCTGTTCTATTAACGGTTGCAGATCGTTAATGGATTCCTTTATCAGTAAATTAATATCAAATTTTTCTTTTTTCAGGGGCAAACTGCTCCTGTCGGTATAGGCAATTTCCAGCAAACGCTGCACCTGCGATTGCAAATGCGATGTTTGTTCCCGAATAATACCTGCATAGTTTTTCAGCTTCTCGGGTTTTTCAATAATGTTCTGCTGCTGCAACACATCAGCAGCAATTTTTATTACTGCCAGCGGCGTTTTAAATTCATGCGTAAAATTGTTTACAAAGTCACGCTGTGTTTCGTTAAAAAACTTTTGCCGGTAAAGGTAAAAAATACTGAAACCAAAACCAATTAAAACCAGCAGCAGCAGCCCGCTGGAGGCGATCCAGAATATCATCTGGTTTATGATGTACTGACCCCTGTGCGGAAAATATAAAGCGATATAAGGGTAATCCCGTTCATAAACCTGCAGTTCTTTTTCACTGGTTGAAGGAAAATACGAATCGGGCAGATCAATATACTGTTCGGATGTGTACTTCTTTTCTGTAGGGTCATACACTGCTGCCCGGCAATCGGTGTACACATCAAAATCAGTAAGCTCAGCCTTTAAATTTACCCATAGCTGATCCAGGTTAGGGCTGCAATCTATTCTTAATAAATACACATCAGGATTAACGTTCTCAATAACTTTCTGCACATTGTCTTTAACATCACTAACCAGTTGCATATCATCATACAAGCTCTTGATACTTTTTGATACGTTGATGTTAAACTGTTTTTCTTCGTACAGGTACACTTTCTGCAGCCATACCAATTGCACGGCAACAATGATGGTAATCAGCACGGTGCTGGTTAAAATTACCAACCTTAATGTTTTTGAACGAATGATCATCCTGATTTTAAATTTGATTCTATTCTATGAAATTAGACTGCGCCGAAGCAAATTTTGTTAATCTGAGGTTAAGTAAATGGCTGTTACTTTTTACTTTTTACTTTATCCGGATTTTTTGCAAGGAAATCTTTCCAGCCGCTTACCTTTTCACCACTGCCCGGTAAAGCCGTTTTTTGCTGAAAATAATGGCACACAGCCACTGCCAGCGCATCAGTAGCATCAAAATGTTTTGGATCTTCGGTAAAAGACAGTATCTGCTGCAGCATTTTCATCACCTGTTCTTTGGCAGCATTTCCATTACCGGTTACAGATTGCTTTACCTTTTTTGGCGAGTATTCTGTAACATCCAGCCCATGCCGCATGGCCGCAGCAATGGCCACACCCTGCGCCCTGCCAAGCTTTAGCATACTTTGAACATTCTTACCAAAAAAAGGAGCTTCAATGGCAAATGAATCAGGTTGGTATTTGGTGATGAGGCCACTGACGGTATTAAAGATCAACTGCAGTTTACGGTAACTATCGCTTACTTTACCGGGTTGTAAAACACCCATTTCCAGTAAAGAAATATGATTACCGGTTACTTTTATCAACCCGTAACCCATGATGATGGTTCCCGGATCAATTCCTAAAATGATGCTCGTTTTTTTCTGCAAACCGGTTATTTTTTTCTGCATCACCAGGTTGCTTTGTTGGGCAAAGCTTTACTTAGTGATAATTAAAGTAACATTGTGTATTGAACAAAAGTATCAAAATATTACTCAAGTGGATTATCGGGCCGTTGCTGGCGGTATGGTTATTTTATTCGCTGTACCAGCAGGTAAGGGCGCAGCCAGACATAGAGGCCTCTGTAGCACTTATAAAAACATTGCCATTTGGTGCCCATGCATGGAAATTCTGGCTGGTGATTTTATTTGTTTTTGTAAACTGGGGCATGGAGGCCAGGAAATGGCAGGTGCTGATGCAGGTATTGCAACCTATATCTTTCATAACTGCATTTAAATCGGTTTTGTGCGGGGTAACTTTTTCGTTAAACACACCCAACCGCATGGGCGAGTATGGTGGCCGTATTCTTTTTGTAGAGGAAGGTAAACGCATCAAAGCCATCACACTTTCCATAGCAGGTGGTATGGCGCAGTTAATTATTACCATGCTGATGGGTTGTTTAGGATTGGCTTACCTAATGCTCAATGCTCACACTTCAACAAACCTGTTGGGTATTTCTGTTTTTTGGTTACGCGTTTTTTTTTACGGCAGTACAGTCGGTACCCTCATCTTTATTTTTTTCTTCTTCAGGCTGGAGTTCCTGATAAGGCTGTTGCAAAAGCTGCCATACTCAGGCCGTTTTTTAAAATACATCAGCGTTTTAGAAACATTCGATGCAAAAATTTTGTTAAGGTTGCTGTCTATTTCGTTCTTTCGTTATGTCGTTTTCGTTTTACAATACATCTTTATGCTGCAGTTATTGCAGGTAGAACAAAATGTGTGGACGGGTTTCTGGATTATTACCGTTATGTTCTGGATACTGGCGATCATTCCAAGCTTTGCCATTGCAGATCTGGGCATACGGGGTACAGTTGCAAAAACATTATTTTCGTACAGCAGTAATACCCTTGGCATTTTAACGGCAACTTTTGGCATTTGGTTTGTTAACCTTTTTATCCCGGCCCTAATCGGGAGTTTATTAATTTTGGGAATTAAAATAAAAAAAGAAAAATGATCAGCTATTTTAAACCAGCTTTTTTAATTATTGCCCTTTGTAGTTTTAACAGCACTTCAAATTTTGATGATGGCTGCAACATCAGGAACACTGCGTTTAAAGCAGATGAAGAAGTTAAAATGAAAGTGTTTTACAGCACGCTCGGTATGTATATTGGTGCAGGGGAAGCAACATTCACCTCTTCGCTGGAAAGGTATAACGGTAAACCTGTTTATCATCTTACTGGCACAGGTTCTACCTATTCTTTCTTTGATGGATTTTTTAAAGTAAGAGATAAATATGAAAGCTATGTGGATACTACAGACCTGCTGCCCTATAAATTTGTACGCAACATTGATGAAGGGGGATATAAAAAATACAATAACGTAACTTTTAATCATGCTGCCAATACGGCGGTGAGTACCAACGGGGTTTTTAAAGTTACCGATTGCATACAGGATGTGGTAAGTATGGTTTACTATTGCCGAAATATAAATTTTGACAAGTATAAAGTGGATGACAAAATTCTTTTCGACATGTTCCTGGATGATGAGGTATTTCACATGTATATCCGTTACATGGGTAAGGAAACCATCAAGACCCGATATGGAAAATTTAATGCTATAAAAATAAGGCCGCTGTTGATTAAAGGAACCATTTTTGAAGGTGGAGAAAAAATGACTGCCTGGTTGAGCGATGATTCCAATCATTTATTACTTAGGGCCGAAAGCCCTATTGCAGTGGGAAGCATTAAGGTAGATATGATGGATTATAAAAACCTGCGGCACCCGTTAAGTTCGCTGATAAAAACAAGGTAGCAGTTGTCTGGCCACTATAATAGCCTTTATAACCTTACGATCTTAAGTTTATAAAAGCATTTTGAATTAATGAAGTGTTATTAGTGGCCTGACAACTACAGATCGGCCAGCTTAAAAGTTTCATTAACCTTTATTCCTTTCTCTGTCATTTGAAGTGTGCAGCACTCGATTAATGGGTCGTGCTCAAAAAATAAAACATAATCGTTTTGCTGCGCCTCTGTAAGAAATAATTTCTTTTCATTTAAAGTAGTAAGTGGAAACATATCGTAAGCCATTACATAAGGCAAAGGTATGTGAGCAGCCGATGGTAACAGGTCAGCCATAAAAACAACCGTTCTTCCATTGTAGTTTATTTTCGGAAGCATCATGGCATCGGTATGACCGCTGACTGTGTAAAACGAGAGCTGAGCGGTGAGTGGTGAGCGGTGAGTGGTGAGACGTGAATCGTGAGACGTGAGTTGTGAATCGTGAGACGTGAGTGAAGTGCTTTCTGCTCCACCGGTATTCACGATTGACGATTCACTACTCACGTTTCCTCCACTCACGGATAAAAATTTCAGTTGCCCGCTTTTTTGTAGCGGCAAAATATTCTCTTTTAAAAAACTTGCCTTCTCTCTTGCATTGGGCTCTGTTGCCCACTGCCAGTGGCTTTCATTGCTCCAGTATGTTGCATTTTTAAATGCTGGTACTAATTTCTCTCCTTCCCTTACAATGCTGCCACCACAATGATCAAAATGCAGGTGCGTTAAAAAAACATCGGTAATATCATTTTTGGTAAAACCGTGCTGTGCTAAAGATTTGTCAAGTGTATCATCGCCATGTAAATAATAATGGCCAAAGAATTTTGCATCCTGTTTGTCGCCCATGCCGTTATCAATCAAAATTAATTTGCCTTCATCCTCAATCAACAAACATCGCAAAGCCCAGCTGCACATATTGTTTTCATCGGCAGGGTTCAGTTTATTCCAGATGCTTTTAGGCACCACGCCAAACATGGCGCCGCCGTCTAATTTAAAATAACCGGTGTTGATGCTGTATAATTTCATGCTGCAAAATTAAGAAGTAACTGCTTTGCTTTTTTGAGCGCTGTTTGTAAACAATAAAAAGATTAAGCCAAGTGCAAAAAATACTACCAGCGATAAAATAGATTCCCGGATGCTGCTGATACCTTCAATAAAACCAAACGTGAACAAGCCGATTACGATCGCAAATTTTTCTGTAACATCATAAAAACTGAAGAAAGATGCTGTGTCTTTGGTTTCGGGCATCAGTTTAGAATAGGTAGAACGACTGAGCGATTGAATGCCTCCCATAACCAACCCTACGAGTGATGCCAGTATATAAAAATGTATTTCGGTTGTGATAAAATAACCGGTAATGCAAACGCCAATCCACAACAGTACGGTAAATATCAGCACTTTAACATTGCCATAAACGGCAGACAGTTTAGACATGGCCACAGCACCAACAATGGCTACCAATTGAATGATAACTGCGGTGATGATCAGTTTGTTATCGGCTAGTTTTAGTTCCTTGATACCAAAATCAATAGCCACCAGCATTACCGTTTGCACACCCATACTGTAAAAGAAAAAGGCAGATAAGAATCTTTTTAAAACAGGCATTTTTTTTACCTGCAGCCAAACGAGTTTTAATTCCCGAAAGCCGTTTACCAAAACATTTGTTTTTGCTTTGCGTTCGGTTTTAGGGCTTATGGGTAACCTGCTGAAAGTGATTTGTGCAAAACCTACCCACCATATGCCTACGAGTAAAAAAGTGAGGGTTAAAGCAAGGCCTTTATCTTCCATCGTCATTACCAATGCAAAACCAACCAATTGCATCAGCACACTGCCAATATAACCCATGGTATAACCCTTGGCACTGATGCGGTCCATATCTTTCTCTGAAGCAATCTCAGGCAAATAAGAATTATAAAAAACCTGGCTGCCATAAAAGCCGATACCGGCAAACATAAAACTCATGAGACCAAATGTAACATGGTCTTTATTGAAAAAATAAAGCAGTGAACAACTTACGGCACCCATGTAACAGAAAAAGCGCATGAAGTTTTTCTTATTGCCTTTATAATCTGCAATAGAAGATAAAATGGGAGAGAGCAATGCGATTACTAAGAAACCGAAAGCCAGTACATAATCCTTCAACTCGGTATTTACAAAGCGACGGCCCAAAAACATTATACCATTCGGAAAATTTTTTAAAGAAGTTACCGCAGCATAATAGGCGGGAAAAAAGGTGGTGGTAATTACCAGGTTGTAAACCGAGTTGGCCCAGTCGTACATGGCCCATCCATTCAATACTTTTTTTGATGCAGTCTGCATGGTTTTTATTTAAGGAAAGATGAAAATAGGAAATATCATCTGAATAGCTGCAAAAAACAACCCCTGCTTTTGGCAGGGGTTAAGGATAGCATACTTAAGCAGTTAGTATTGGCTACTTTTCAACATCTGAAAGCGGCTTTGCGTATCCCAGATTTTTAAACAGTTCTAATTTATTGTTGGTCAACTGAATGATAACAGGAGCCGTATTAAATACCTTTTCCGATATAAAAGCTCCAAAAATCAGGAAATTATTATCAGACTCTGTGGTGATCTTTTTTTCATCCACCACAAAGTTCAGGTTAAAAGTGTCTTTTATTTTTTCCAGTTGTACGGTTGCAGTGATGCTATCTTGGAAATAATGCTGTTCCTTTAAATAAAGTGCCAGTTTTTTTGCAAGGGCTTCATCAACACCCTCGCCTTTATAGTACACGTTGTGTTTGCTATCTAATTTATATTCGTTGCCATAACCTCCGCTGCATGAGGTTAAAAATGCAACAATAGCAATAGCCAGAAGTAATGTGAAATTTTTCATACCAGTTATTTAGTAATGCATAGTTACCTAAATACTCAGCATCGGCAAATACCCTGCAGTGGGTATTTTACGATTTAATATAACCGGTATAAATCAATATGAGCAATGCAATGCCGACAATAATGCGGTAATAGCCCCATACCTTAAAACCGTGTTTTTTTAAGAAGCCGATGAAAAACTTAATGGCAAGTAAGGCAACAACAAACGCCACCACGTTGCCAATGGCTAATTGTTTTATTTCATTTGATGAGAAGCCGCCATAATCTTTATAATACTTCAATAATTTATAACCCGTTGCGGCCAGCATGGTTGGCACAGCCAGGAAAAATGAAAATTCGGCAGCAGCACTACGTGTCAATTTCTGCTGCATACCACCAATAATAGAAGCTGCACTGCGGCTTACACCGGGTATCATGGCGATGCATTGCCAGATGCCGATCATTACGGCCTTAAAAAAAGAAATATCTTCTTCCTTATCAATCGTGGGATTTTTAAAGGCATTATCAATAAAAAGTAAAACGATACCGCCAACAAGCAACGATACTGCAACCGTTGTTGAACTTTCCAGCAGGGCATCTATCTTTTTTGAAAATAAAAAACCAAGGATTAAGGCCGGTACCACACCTGCTGCAATTTTTGCATAGAACTGCCAGTTCTTAAAATTGAAAAACTTCTTCCAGTATAAAACCACTACGGCCAGAATTGCACCCAATTGTATGGCTACCGTAAACACTTTTATAAAATCATCTTCGGTGATGTTCAATAATTTTTCAGTGATGATCATGTGGCCGGTGGAGGAAACAGGTAAAAATTCTGTTAACCCTTCCACGATTGAAATGATGATATTTTGCGCAGTAGTCATGTGATTATTTTAAAAGAAAAAAGCGAAGTAATTACTCCGCTATATTTTGTTTTTTTAATTTTTACTTTTTAATTGCTCTTCGATTTTTTCATAATTGCAAAAATCTCAATAATGAAACCGGCAATGATGAGCATGGGTGCAATGGTAATGCGTGTTGTGCTGTACACTTCATCTTTATTAAAAACCTTTGGGTCAGCACTTTTGCCACCAGCCATTAAAAAGAAACCCAGTGCAAGCACTGCCAGGCCAATCAGCATCCACATATAATTTCCTTTATCAAACAATGGGGTTGCCGTTGCGGGACCAGTAGTTTTTTTTATTTGTTCGCTCATGTTAATTTATTTGAAGTGTGCAAATTAATATAAATCATCCAATTTCATACGCAGGTATTTAATTACCGAGCGATGGGTGCTGAATAATGATATGCTGATGCCCAGGATGATGATTGCTAAAAACAACAGGATCATACTGGTATTGTCATGCAGAACTTTAAATTTTGGTTCAAAAGTCTCTATCAGTATAATGGTTGACCACAGCGCAACAATAGCAACACCGGCTGAAATGAGCCCGTTAGTAACGGCCCTGATGTTTATGGGTTTGGTAATGAACCAACGGGTGGCGCCAACCATTTGCATGGTTTTAATTAAAAAGCGGTTACTATACATGGCCAGCCTGATGGTATTATCAATGGAGAAAACTACCAGGATAGTCAGCAAAACCGCAAAAATTAAAAACAGGTAAGCCGCTGTTTTCACAAATTTGCTGATCTGGGCAATGGTTTCTGTGGGAAACTGAAAATCGTTGATAAGGCCCGGAAATTTTGCCAGCAGATTATTGGAAAGTATGTCCAAACTATCTTTTTGAACATACTGCGCTTTAATATAGAAGTCAATACTTTCAGGTAACGGGTTTTCATCCAGAAATTTTCTCCAGGTTGTGTCGTTGTCTTTATTCCATTTTTGTATCGCCATATCACGGGTTACATATTGCACATCTTTGGCGTAAGGGACTGCTTTAATATAGTTTGTGAGACTGTCAACCCGCTTCTTTTGCACATTGGGGTTAAGCCACGCATGCACCTGTATATTTTCTTTTGCAAAATCGCCTGTCTTGCGCAGGTTTAAAAAGAACCAGCCAACTATACCAAATAAAAATAAAACCAGCGCCACACCAATGATGGCGTAGGCATAGGTCGGTTTGCCACGTTTACTGCTAGTTTTTCCGAATTGAGCCATATCTTTTTTTTGTTTTGTAGGAACAAGCCTATTGGCGTGTTCTTGTTTTCATGCACGAACATGCCACAAGGCATGTTCCTACAAGCCGGGCAAAAATAAAGGTTTTTAGCTGCTTTGCCGTATTTTTGCCCTCTTCAAAACGATTGCCTGCCGTATTTATTTTTATAAATGTATACGATGATTGGTGATTGAGGGTTAAATAACTTTTCTTTCACAAATATTTATGAGAGCAGGCAAAATTTAAAAGAACAGTAATAAAATACCAGGAAAAAAATGGAATACGATTTTAGAAA
>JBBRCM010000051.1:0-20776 GCA_038204855.1 Chitinophagales bacterium | reverse complement strand
CCTGGCGGTTACTCTTGCAGGGTCAATTCCCTTCGATAACAAATATGTTCGTACTGTATTAGCTCTTGCTTCTGATAATACCTGGTTGCTTTTTGCAGTACCCACATTATCGGTATGGCCACCCAGTTCTATGCGTTCATCATCTTTCCTGTTCAGGTAAGCAACCAGCTCATCAATTACCTTGTAAGATTCTTCCTTCAGATCGGCCTTGCCGGTCTCAAAATTACAATCCTCCAGAATAAAACTTTTGGCCGGCAGGTGTTGTATATCTACCACAAAAGGATTTTTGTAATATGCTTTACCCGTGGTTGGCGGTATGGTTAATACGTTGTCGTTAAGGGTAGAATCTTTAAAGCCCAGGATATATATTTCGTACTTATCTCCTACCGGCAGGCGGAAGGAGAATTTACCCAAAGAATCTGTAAGCCCTTGGTATTCCTTGGCATTTAGTTTGCTTTTAAAAATTACGATCTCATTATTAAGCACATTGTTTTTAAAATCGGTAAGCCTAACGTTTACAGGAGCATCCTTGGGTATGTTTGCATCCTGTACCGTACCATTCTGGCAAAAAACAATAAAAGGCGTTAATAAAACAATGAGGCTGCTGAGTATTTTATGCTTCATTACAAACGGGGTTTAAGGTTTTAAAGATAAATTAAAAAAATACAAGTTCATTTTTTCAATTATTGTGCCATGAATAGCTATTAGCCGTTAGCTGTTAGCTTTTAGCAAAACATTAAATTCCACCGCTTTAAAACCAAGGTATATCAACAACCAAAAGCATTTGCTAACAGCTAATAGCTAAAGGCTTTTATAACCTTTGTTGCAGTATCACCACCATTTCATCCTTCCAGCTTTTAAAATCTCCTGCTAAAATGTGTTTACGGGCCTCGCCAACCAGCCACAAATAAAAAGCAAGATTATGTACGCTGGCAATTGTAAGCCCCAAAAACTCTTTAGCTTTCATCAGGTGGCGCAAATAAGCCTTGCTGTAGTAATTACTCATCGGGCAATCAAAACCATCATCAATCACCGAAAAATCGTTTTCCCACTTTTTATTATCAATATTAATAACTCCTTTGGTTGTAAATAACATGGCGTTGCGGCCATTGCGGGTGGGCATTACGCAGTCAAACATATCCACACCCAATGCAATGCTCTCCAGTATATTCCAAGGCGTACCTACACCCATCAGGTAACGTGGTTTTTGTACCGGCAAAATATCGCAGCAAAGTTCTGTAAACTCATACATCATCTCCATGGGTTCGCCCACACTTAGGCCGCCAATGGCATTACCCGTTGCATTTTTTGAACTTATAAATTCGGATGAGGCAGTCCGCAGATCTTTGTAAGTACTACCCTGCACAATAGGAAATAAATTTTGTGTGTAGCCATATTTATCCGGGGTTGAATCAAATCGCTCAAAGCAACGATCTAACCAGCGATGTGTAAGTTCCATACTGTCCTTGGCATATTTATAATCACTGGGATAAGGCGGACATTCATCAAAAGCCATAATAATATCGCCGCCGATTATCCTTTGTATGTCCATTACTTTTTCGGGTGTAAACAAATGTTTGCTGCCATCAATATGGCTTTGAAACAAAGCGCCTTCTTCGGTTAGCTTGCGGTTGTTAGCTAAAGAAAAAACCTGGTAACCGCCACTGTCTGTTAAAATTGGTTTATCCCAGCCATTAAATTTATGCAGTCCGCCCGCTGCTTCCAATATCTCTAAACCGGGCCGCAGGTATAAATGATAAGTATTACCGAGTATGATCTGCGCCTTTACTTCATCATGCAATTGTTGCTGTGTTACTGCTTTTACACTGCCAACCGTACCCACCGGCATAAAGATGGGTGTTAAAATTTCGCCATGATCGGTGGCTATTTTTCCAGCCCTTGCTTTTGATGAGGTATCGGTATGTTGCAGATCGAATTGTAATGCAGCCATTAATTGGTTTTGCGTTTAGAGGTTTAGTGTTTAGAAGTTTAGTTATTTACATTTCTTATTACTTATTTTCATTCCTTATTTTTGCGGCATGAATTTTACCCAAATCGGACAACTGCTTTTTTATGCATTTTGCCTGATAACCCTCATACAGCTTTTTTATTACCTTTTCTTTTTTGTAAGACTGGCAGTTTACAAACCAAAGCCAAAGGCTGTTTCGCAAACCCACCCGGTATCAGTAATCATCTGTGCACGGGATGAAGCTGCAAATTTAGCAAAAAATCTGCCGGGAGCATTGTTGCAGCAATACAGCACAACACACGAAGTTATTGTGGTAGATGACAACTCGTTTGATGATACCAAATATTTACTGGAAGAATACCGGAAAACCTACAGGCAATTGCAGGTGGTGGAATTAAAGCAGGAGGCCAAACTGATACCGGGTAAAAAATTCCCTTTGAGTATTGGTATAAAAACTGCCAAACACGAAATTGTTTTGCTTACGGATGCTGATTGTGTGCCGGCCAGCGAATTCTGGATTGATAAAATGCAGCAGAGTTTTGATGCCGATACAGAAATTGTGTTGGGTTATGGTGCTTATCACAAAAAAGATGGCCTGTTAAATAAGATTGTGCGTTGGGAAACTTTTCATACCGCATTGCAATATTTGTCCTATGCACTTGCAGGTAAAGCCTACATGGGCGTGGGACGGAACCTGAGTTATAAGAAAACAATTTTTTTCAGGCACAAAGGTTTTTCGGCACATAATAATATTGCCAGTGGCGATGACGATCTTTTTATAAACATGGCGGCCACCAAAAAGAATACCAAAATAAATATTGATAAAGATGCCTTTACTTTAAGCGAACCACCCAAAACCTGGGGCGGCTGGATAAAGCAAAAGAACCGGCATTACAGCACCGGAAAATTTTATAAGCCGCTGCACAAATTCCTGCTGGGGTTATATACGTTTTCTCATATCATGTTTTACCCGTTGCTGGCAGCTTCGCTGATATTTTATAACTGGCAACTGGCGTTGATTGTATTTGGCATTCGTTTTTTGGTTCAGGGAATAATTTTATACCCTTGCATGAAAAAACTAAACCAACAGGCAATGTATCCCTGGTTTTTATTTATAGATATCTGGATGTTTTTTTATTACCTGATATTTGCAGTGGCCGTATTTAAAAGGCCGGGGAAGGCGTGGAAGTAAAAACCCCCTAACCCCCTGAAGAAGGAAATACCGAAGATATAAGCGAAGAATACGTTTAATTTAAATTTTCAATTTCTGTGGAATCAATGCAAAAATATTTCAGTGATTTTTCGGAGAAGCAGTTAGTGCAGTTTGCTGCGCTGAAGGATTTATATGCTGATTGGAATTCTAAAATAAATGTCATCTCCCGCAAGGACATGGATAATTTTTATGAGCATCATGTTTTACACTCATTAGCCATTGCTGCAAAGTTTGAATTCACAAAAAACATGCAGGTGATGGACCTCGGCTGTGGCGGAGGATTTCCGGGCATACCGCTTGCCATCATGTTTCCAGATTCAAATTTTCATTTGGTTGACAGCATTAATAAAAAACTGAAAGTGGTTGCCGAAATCTCATCCGCAATCGGGTTAAAGAATCTTACTACACAACATAGCCGTGCAGAAGAAATTAAAAACAGAAAGTTTGATGTGGTAATTTCAAGGGCGGTGGCTCCCTTAAAAGATTTGTGGCATTGGAGCAAACCTTTAATTCAAAAAAATAAGATTGCCTTTGCCGGTGTGCCAAATGGCTTAATCTGCCTTAAAGGTGGCGATTTAGCCCAGGAAGTTTTTGAGAGCGGCTGCAAACCAATGGTTTGGGAAATAGAAAAGATATTTCCTGAAAAGTTTTTCGTTGAAAAATACCTCCTATACATCCCTTTCAGGTAGCGTTTATTACCACTTTGAGGTATTGCTTAAATGAATAAATAATCTCACTTTTGCAGAATGATTAATAATTCAGTCGCAATAGTAGAGGACAATAATGATATCAGGCAGGCGCTGGAGCAAATAATAGAATCTTCGGATGATTTTACGCTGGCAGGATCTTGCACAACGGGCGAAGAAGCGCTTGAAAAACTACCGGCTTTAAATCCTAAGGTTGTTCTAATGGATATAGGCCTTGGTGATGGCATGAACGGAATTGAAGTGGTGAGGGAATTAAAAGCCCGATATCCGGAGATATTATTTATGATGTGTACCATTTATGAGGAGGATGAAAAAATATTTGAAGCCCTTCGTGCCGGTGCAAGCGGGTATATACTTAAGAAGACGCAACCCGCCAAATTGCTGGAAGGAATTACAGAATTGATAGAGGGAGGCGCCCCCATGAGCAGCCAGATTGCCAGTAAAGTAGTGGCGGCATTTAAAAACAACTCCATTACAACTTTATCAGGAGCCGGTGTTTCACTGCATGTACTTTCAAAAAGAGAAACCGCTGTACTGGAGATGCTTTCAAACGGCCTTTTATACAAAGAAATTTCTGAGAAGTTATTAATCGCAACCGGTACCGTACGCAAGCATGTTTTTCATATTTATGAGAAACTGCACGTTACCAATCGTGTTGAAGCGGTTAATAAATATTTTGGACGATAAAAATAATAATCAAGCAGGCACAAACAAG
Source organism: Chitinophagales bacterium (assembly GCA_038204855.1). Taxonomy (GTDB): domain Bacteria; phylum Bacteroidota; class Bacteroidia; order Chitinophagales; family Chitinophagaceae; genus Ferruginibacter. Next base: position 16,172 of record JBBRCM010000051.1, on the reverse strand, counting down.
ACGAACCCCGAAAATTTCCGGGGTTTGTTCTTACACCGATATACCATTCTTTAGGGCAATGCAGTCAGCTATCGGTATAATACCATCTAAGATTTCAACGTAGTCCGCGGTGCGGACTACTTATTAAATCAAGATGGCATTATAGAAATTTCCATAGCCAGTTATCTGTTTGCGGTGTACTGCCAATCGGAAAATCATGGGTATAGCCTGAGTTTACAAATCCATACTTTTCATAAAATTTTTGTGCCGTTACATTATGCTCCCATACGCCCAGCCAAACAACTTCGTATTTTTTTTCAGCAGCAAAATCCAGGAAAAAATCCATCAGCTTTTGCGCAATGCCTTTTCCCTGTAATTCCTTCAGCACATAAATTCTTTTTAATTCCAGCGCTTTCCATTTTTTTATTTCAGGAAAATTTTTATAATCTTCTTTAAACTGGAGGTATGCAACCGGCATGCCATCATTCTCTGCAAAAAAACAAAACATGTCTTCATCCAATAACTCCTTACCTAATTGCTCATTGCTGTAATACTGATTTAAGAAAGTCTGCATATCGTTGTCTGTACAGGTTCCCGTAAACGTATCGTAAAAAGTTTGCCGTGCCAAAACTGACAATGCAGTAACATCATCCAAATTAATTCGTTTAATGATTATTTCCATTGTAAGGCTTTTGGCATCGTATTTACATGGTCAGACGAGGCCCCGAAAAAATCGGGGTAAACCGTCATACCATATTACCAGGTTAATTCAAGTTTATTATTCTTTCTGTCCACATCTGCCATCCTTTTAGATGGATCGATCTCCGCAATTTTAATGTCAGTTAATCTGCGTTTAATTTCAACCACATAAGTAGGGTGTGTCCATCGCCACTCTTCCAAAACTTCACGTTTTTGAGCAGGTATTTCGTTTGGTTTATTACCATACATTAAATTCAGCGGTACGTTAAACATTTCTGTACTGCCATCCTTGTAAGTTAGCTGCAGGTCAACAGGCATGGGCATATTGCCGATTCTTTTCAGGCGAATTTTCGATACGCCGTTCTCTTCCCATAAACTGTCAATTTTATAATCAATGGTTTTGGTAGTATTTATCCAGTATTCTTTATACCAATCAAGCTGAGTGCCGCTTACATCTTCTGCAACTCTAATAAAATCATTTGCATTCGGATGCTTAAAACGCCAGCGGCTGTAATACTCCAGCAAAATTTTATCTCTTACTTCTGCACCAACTATATAACCCAACTGCTCCATAAACACTTCACCTTTTGAGTATGCAGCAGTGCTGTAACCATAATTTGAATTATAATGATCGCTGTGCGTTGTCATCGGTTCTTCAAACCCGCTTTTTGCCAGCCCAAAATAACTGAAGTAGGCACCGCTATGATCTTCAGGTGTGGTCTCCACAATTTCTTTCAAATTCTTATTGCCTGGGTTTTCCTGTATTGCTTCCCTGAACCCTTGTAACGATGATTTTTTATCGTAGAATTTTGTAATCAGGTCTTCTGCATAACTCGTAAAACCTTCATCCATCCACGCATACATACTTTCATTGGTACCCAGCATCATCTGGTACCAGCTATGCATCCATTCATGAAAAACAGTTCCCAATCCCGGTCCAACTAACAGCGTAGCCATCGGGTATTCCATTCCGCCATCGCCGCCCTGTATAAAAGAATATTGCGGGTAAGGATATTTTCCAAAGGTTCTTTCCATAAAAGGTAATGCTGCTGCTGCGCCTGTAAGTACTTTGGCCCAGGCCGAATCATTTTTTGAGTCGTTCTCTTTAAAATTATAAATAGAATGTAAAGTTGGGCCACCATTAGGCATTTTATAAACTAAGTGTTTGTATTCAGGATCTGCAGTCCAAACAAAATCATGAATATTTTGCCCCACAAAATGCCAGCTGCGTTTTGGTTTTGTTATCGGCTTCAGTTCTGTACCCGGTGCATCGTAGCCCCAGCCAATTTCATTCGCATTCATCAATACGCCTGTTCCTCCAAGTTTGTAAGATTTTTCGATATTGATAGTAACATCAAAATCGCCCCAAACTCCATAAAACTCTCTGGCCACATAAGGTGTAGGATGCCATCCTTCATAATCATACTCACACATTTTGGGATACCACTGGCTCATACTGTATCGTACACCGGTTGTTGGGTTATCTCTTCCGCTGCGGCGAATTTGCAAGGGCACCTGTGCTTCAAATTCCATTTCAAACACCACTTTAGTTTTTGAAGCGATGGGTTTGGTTAAATTTACTTCCAAAATGGTTTCGTGATACTTAAATGGCTGAGCAACGCCATTCATCTTTAACGAAATTATTTTTTGATATCCGATCTCATCCGGCTTGAGGTTTAGAATACGATCCCGAACCCTTCCATCCCAATCGGACCTGCCATTAACCAAAACCTTGCCCAGCTCACGGCTTCTTGCATCCATACTGCTGTTGGGCTGAAATGCATTAAAGTATAAATGATAAAACACCTTATTAAGTGCCATGGGCGCATTGTTACTGTATTCCAGTTTTTGCTTTCCGGTAAACCGGTTGGCTGTAACATCCATATCAATATTCATATTATACTTAACAGCCTGTTGCCAGCGGTCTGCCTGTGCAAATGAGATTGTGCAACAAAATATCGCAAAAAATAAGATCATTGATTTCTTCATGAAATAAATTTTATAGCTGTAAATTTCGGTAAAATAGGTTTATGAAAGTCACAAAACTGATAAATGGTTATCCATTTGTAAAATTTTGGAGAGATAGTTTTAAAACAGACGAAATCAAAGACAGGGCTGAATCTTTCTATGAATGGATGGATAAAAGAAGGACATGCCGTGATTTTTCGAATAAACCGATACAAAGAGAGGTGATTGAAAATATTGTTATGGCCGCCTCAACCGCTCCCAGCGGTGCCCATAAGCAACCCTGGACGTTTTGCGTGGTGAGTAACCCAGAAATAAAAAGTAAAATTCGTATAGAGGCTGAAAAAGAAGAATACGAAAGTTACAACAGTCGCATGCCGGAAGACTGGAAAAAAGATCTGTTGCCTTTACAAACAGATTGGAAGAAAGAATTTTTAGAAATTGCTCCTTATCTCATAATTGTTTTTAAAAAAAGTTATGAATTTGATGCGGAAGGTAAAAAAACAAATACCTATTATGCCAATGAAAGCTGTGGACTGGCTTGTGGCTTTTTGTTGGCAGCCATACACCATGCTGGCCTGGTTGCGCTTACACATACACCAAGCCCTATGAATTTTTTGAGTAAAATATTAAACCGGCCGGTGAATGAGAAACCATACCTGCTGATACCGGTTGGATATGCAGCGGAAGAATGCTGGGTGCCGGATATAAAAAGAAAAAAATTATCGGAGGTAAGTGCTTTTTATTAGACTTCTACTTGCTAAAAAAATCAATAACCAGCGTATTAAAGGCTTTTGGATTTTCTGATGGAAAATAATGTGTTTCTGCAGGTGCTATCATTAAAGTACTTTTTGTAATATTTGATGCAATACTTCTGGTATGTCCTTCTTTAATTACATCCTTTTCGCCTGCAATAACCAAAACCGGGCAAGTAATACTTTTTAATTCTTCAAATTGATGTTTAGGTTCTGTAAGTAATAAAGTAACCAACCGCTTCCTGTTTTTTCCCCAGGCAGACGTATCTCCGTTAAGTTCTTTCCGCATCTGTTTTTCCAGTTCCTTAAACACCCATTTTTCCACTACCGTTTTATTTATAAAAACATTGGCGCCCATGGTTACCAGTCTTTTTACTTTCGAAGGATATTTCATGGCCATAATGAGTCCTGTATTTCCGCCATCACTCCAGCCAACAATATTCACGCTGTCGAGATTCACATGATCCAGCAAGGCATTCATGTCTTCTGCAAACAGGTCGTAGGTATATAATTTTCCATCTTCGGTTGATTTACCCTGGCCACGGGTATCTACAGCTATTACATGAAACAGTTTTGCAAATTCGGGTATCTGTTTTTCAAATAAACTGATGGAGGAAGAATTACCATGCAGTAATAATAAAGGCTGCCCCTTGCCGTATTCTTCATAATAAATTTTGATACCATTTACGTTGGCGTATTTGCCGATGAGTTTATTATTGCCGTAGCTATACTCCGGCACAAAAAGAGAACCATCTATTTTAAAAGATTTTTTTCCGGTATAGGCGTCTGTTTCACTAACGCCCAATTCAAGCCCATTGCGCTTTTGAAAATATTGCCAGGTTTTACTTATCACTGCCGTATCACTCTCAAAGCCGCCATCCGGTAATTCAATCTGCTCCCATTTATCTTTTTCTGTTTCAACAAAAAATTTAAAATCATCAAAATAAAAAATGCCTTTTCGCTGATATAAACCTCCGAAAAAAATGGATGCTGCATTTTTATCAACCTTACCGCTGATCGAATAAATCTTCCATTCATTTAAGCGAATGGGCTTATCCATCATGTTGTAAAAGAAACCCATCTTCTTATCCCACTTATCTACCCTTAACCATATTTCGCCTTCGGCTGTACTGTCGATAGTTTGCACTTTTACTGCAGCTTCCAGTCTGAAATTTTTACCAATGTAAGGAGTTGCATCAATATGCTGATTAAAGGCTCCCCAGTCTTTTGGCATCTGGGCTGCAACAAATTGAACTGATAACAGTAAACTGAAAAAACAAAATAAGCTGTTCTTCATATGGTGGGGTTTATTTTTTTCCATCAACCACGATCACAATTTCTCCTTTTACCGTTTTTACATTAAAATGATCATGCACTTCCTGTAAAGTACCCCGGGCATTCTCTTCAAACTTTTTGGTAAGCTCCCGGCTAACGCAGCAATGCCTTTCTGCACCAAAGTATTGTATGAATTCGTTTAAGGTTTTTACCAGCCGCATGGGGCTCTCATAAAAAACCATAGTGCGTTCTTCCTCAGCCAGTTTTTTCATCATGGTTTGCCTACCTTTTTTTAGCGGCAAAAAACCTTCAAAACAAAAACTGTTGGTTGGCAGGCCACTGTTTACCAATGCAGGCACAAAAGCAGTAGCACCGGGTAAACATTCTACCTTAATATTGTTTTTAATGCACTCCCTTACCAACAAAAAAGCAGGGTCGCTAATGCCAGGTGTACCGGCATCGGTTAATAGGGCCATGGTTTTGCCGCCAGCCAGTTGCTCTGTTAAGTGCGCCAGTATTTTATGTTCATTATGCTGATGATAAGGCGTGATGGGCTTTTGAACCTGGTAATGGTTTAATAGTACAGATGATGTACGGGTATCTTCAGCAAGAATAAGATCAACAGATTTTAGAATTTCAACTGCCCGGAAAGTAATATCGGCCAGATTGCCAATGGGAGATGGGATGAGGTAAAGCACAATTGTAGATTTTAGATTGACGATTGTAGATATTTAAGCCGCATCAGGAATCTAAAATCGGCAATCTACAATCTAAAATATTTTAACTCACTGTAATTTCGTACACTTCCATCACCGGGTTTGCAAGCAATTTTTTTGCAGCATCTTCGGCTGTTGCCAGTGCAGTTTCTTTACTGTTGGCTTCTATTTGCAGGTCGATATGTTTTCCAATTCGCACATCGGTTACATTATTTAAACCCAAATTTTGTAAACCCCCCATTACAGCCTTGCCCTGCGGATCAAGCAAATCTTTAAGCGGCATAACTTTTATCTGAACAGTAAATATCATGATTGTTTTTGTTTATAAAGCAAAGATAAAATAATGTAAACGATAAATACCAGTGGCACTGCAAGCCAGTGAAATAATATGGCCGACAAAACAGCAACAACCAGCAGAATTATTTTAGGAAGATTATTTTTTATGCTGTAGTCTTTAAATTTTAATGCCATGAGAGGCAGCGTAGAAACCATTAACCAACTCACCAGCAGAATGACTGCATACAGCACCCATTTATTGGTAAGCCATTCGCTAACATCTATAAAGCCGTTTCCAAAATGCAGTATTAAAGGAAAAGATGCAATTAATAAACCAGCCGCAGGAATTGGCACACCTTTGAATCCATAAGATTGTGAATTATCTAAATTAAACCTTGCCAAACGATAAGCGCCTGCGCAGGCTATCAAAAAAGCCGGAAGCAACCAGGCAATAGAAGTTTCCAGTCCATTTTCTTCTTTTATAAAACTGATGCGGAGCAATTGATACAAAATAACAGATGGTGCCACACCAAAACTTACTACATCACTTAACGAATCTAATTGTTTGCCCATTTCTGATGCTGCATTCATTAACCGGGCGACAAAGCCATCTAAAAAATCAATAACCGCAGCGGCAAAAATAAAATAAGACGCAATGGATATTTTTTCAGGAATGTTATAATGCGAGCTAAGATCTTCGCCAACATAAATAGAAATGTTCTCTGTTTGCAAAGCAAATACAATGGCAATGCAGCCAAGAAAAAGATTGAGCAGCGTAAAAAGATTCGGAATTTGTTTAGTCATCAGGTTTTTCTATTTTTTCATATAAGCTTCAATCTCCTCAACAGTAATGGGAATATTCTTCATCAAATCCTTATTTCCATTACGTGTTATCCAAAAATTATTTTCAATTCGGATGCCCATCTGTTCTTCTTCAATATAAATACCGGGTTCAATGGTGAAAACCATGCCGGCTTTTACAGGTGCCGTTCTTGTACCTAAATCATGTACATCAATACCCAGATGATGAGAAATACCATGGTATAAATATGTGCGGTAAGCCCTGTTCTCCGGGTCCTCATTTTTTATGTCGTTCTTTTTTAACAAGCCTATTTTTTGAAAAACCACCGTTGCTTCGTCGCCAATTTTTTCGGTATAATCAACAATGCTGATGCCGGGTTTTAAAATACTTACTGCATATTGATGCAAATGCAAACATGCATTGTAAACTGTTTTTTGCCTGCGGCTGAATTTACCATTTACGGGTACAGTACGGGTAAGATCGGCACAGTAATAACCATACTCTGCCCCAAAGTCCATCAATATCAATTCACCATCTTTACACTCACGGCTGTTTTCAACATAATGCAAAGTACGGGCCCTGTCGCCGCTGGCAATAATGCTACCATAAGCAGGCCCCGTAGCCCTTTGCGATAAAAACGAATGATAGATCTCTGCTTCAATCTCGTACTCCATAATACCGGGCTGAATGATCTGCATCACCCTTCTGAAAGTGATATCAGTAATGTCAATCGCCTTTTGCAGTACTTCCACCTCCAATGCAGTTTTAATGGCACGCAGGTCCTTTAAAATCCTTGCACTGCGTTTGTAATTATGCAGCGGGTAATGTTGTTTCATTAACTCTGCATACCGGTAATCACGAACCGGAACCCAGTTTGCCTTGCGGTCGTTTTCGTTGCTGTTCAAATAAATTGTATCGGCTAAATGTATCCAGCCCTGCAATAAAGCATCAACCGTATCTAACCATACAATTGTTTTTATGCCAGATGTGGCCGTGCCTTCATGGTCTCTTAACCGGTGGCCGTCCCATTTTTCTTTTAAAGCATTGGGCCTCACCAGCACCAGCACTTCCCGGTATTTTCCATCCGGGTTATCGGGGAATAAAATCAGCATGGTATCTTCCTGCTCAACACCAGTTAACCAAAACAGGTCGGAGTTTTGTTTAAAGCGGTGCAACTGATCGCCATTGGTTGGCAGTTCATCATTGCTGTTGAAAATGGCAATGGCATTTTTCTCCATCCTTTCAACAAAACGCCTGCGGTTTTCAACAAAAATTTCGGGGTTAAGCGGTAGATACTTCATGTTTTTTGTTTATGCTGCAATATACATTTTAATACTTTCTTTTCAGGATGGCAAAATGGATAAGTAAATCATACAAATTTATAATACCCCATAACTATGGCAATTCAATAATAATCAAGACTATTAAATTTAATGGGGTATTATTTGAACTTATTCAACAAGTGCTTAAAATATTTGAAATATTTAAGTAATCGGCGTTTTTAAGCTTACTATTTTTAAATATGCGTTTACTCATCAGCCTATTTAAAAACACAATTGCATACCTTTGCGGTAACGATTGCATTAACTTAAATCAAACTTGCTATGTCAGTTCAAACTACAATTGCCCCCCCATTGAATTCATTGAAAAAACTGGGACTAAATCCAACCAAAAATTTAAATTATCAACTAGACCCGGAGCACTTAACAGAACAGGCCCTGCTACGTGGCGATGGTGTTTTAAATGACACCGGTGCCCTGGTAATAAACACCGGAAAATTTACCGGCCGCAGCCCTAAAGACAAATTCACCGTAAAAGATGCTCTTACCGAAAACACCGTTCACTGGAATGATTTTAATATTCCTTTTGAAGAAAAAAACTTTTTTCAGTTAAAAGAAAAAATGCTGGCGCATCTGAATGACAAAGAAATTTGGGTACGGGATTGCTACGCCTGTGCAGAAGTAGCTTACAGGCTTCGCCTGAGAGTGATTAACGAAAACCCATGGAGCAATTTATTTTGCTACAATATGTTCATCCGTCCAGAAGAAAAAGATTTAGAAAATTTTGAACCTCACTGGCATGTTATACAGGCACCCAGTTTTATAGCCGACCCTGCCGTGGATGGCACCCGTGCCGAAAACTTTGCTGTGATAAGCTTTACACACAAAACCATTTTAATTGGCGGCACCGGTTACACCGGCGAAATGAAAAAGGGCATTTTTACCATGTTGAATTTTGTACTGCCAACCAAGGCTGATGTACTAAGTATGCATTGCAGCGCCAACATGGGCGATGCTGGCGATACTGCAGTATTTTTTGGATTAAGTGGTACCGGTAAAACAACACTAAGCGCCGACCCTAACCGTAAACTGATTGGTGATGATGAACATGGCTGGACCAAAGACAGCGTATTTAATTTTGAAGGTGGTTGCTATGCAAAATGTATTGACCTGAGTGAAGAAAAAGAACCTGAGATTTATCACGCCATCAAACCAGGTGCATTGGTGGAGAATGTAACTTTTATTGAAGGCACTAATAAAATAGATTTCAGCAGTAAAAAAATTACAGAGAATACAAGGGTAAGTTATCCTTTAACTTTTATAAGCAATGCGCTTGAACCATCCATAGGTAAAACACCCAAAAATCTTTTCTTTTTAACCTGCGATGCGTATGGTGTTTTACCACCCATCAGCAAACTGACTGCCGGCCAGGCCATGTATCAATTCATAAGCGGCTACACGGCTAAAGTTGCCGGTACCGAAGCTGGTGTTACAGAACCAAAATCTACATTCAGTGCATGTTTTGGAGCACCATTTTTACCATTGCACCCGGCGCAATATGCCGAAATGCTGGGCAAAAAAATGAACGAACACAATGTAAATGTTTGGATGATAAATACCGGCTGGAGCGGTGGTGCGTATGGGGTTGGCAGCAGAATGAAACTGAGTTATACAAGGGCAATGATCACCGCTGCGCTGGAAGGTAAACTTGATCATGTTGAATATGTTGCTCATCGTGTATTTGGTATGATGATGCCAACTGAGTGCCCCGGTGTACCATCTGAAATTTTAAGCCCACGCAAAACTTGGGCCGATGAAGAAGCTTACAATGCCATGGCGAAAAACCTTGCCGCACAATTTGTGAAAAATTTTGAGAAATATGCAAGTGGTGCTAGTGCAGAGATATTGGCTGCTGCACCAAAAGTTTAATACCAATTAAAACTAACCGCTTAACAAAGCCTCCTGAATTTTCGGGAGGTTTTTTTTTCTAATAAATATTGATTAGCAACTACACTTCCTCTTTTCATACCATAACAGTATCCAGGTCGGGCATCAGCACATTGTCCCCTTCTATCATAAATGCCATTTTGTAGTAATCAATATTTTCTGCCACCCATTTGTCTTTTAGTTTCCATTCCCTGAATATGTCGTTACTTACTAATAAGCAGCCTTCCATTTTAACAAACTCAATCAGGAAAACATCGGCGGGTGTTTCAGCCGGTGCAATTCTGTATTCGCAAATCTTCTCTAGTTCTTCCATGCGTTCCTTATCTGTAAGCCTGTGGCGCAGGCTTGCATCTGCAATGATGACTATTTCTGTAAAACCCCGGCTGATAAGTTTGTTAACCACTTTTATCATGTTGGCAACCATGGGTTTTGCCTTGTCGTTCCCCATGGAAGCGTGTGCTACATTAGAGCCATCCAGCACTACCTTACGCTGGTTAAGCTGCTTGGTTTCAAAGTACTCGCCCTCAGTATCATAAATACCAAACTTTTTTGCATTATCCTTAGCCATTAAAAAATGTGTAATGTTTTTTGCTGTATATAATGACCTGGTAAGCCAACCAGGTAAATCATTGCTATCGGGATATTTATACAAAAAAAGCGCTTCAGTAAAAAGCTCATTTAGCTTATTAATAGATACTTTTTTTCTCTGGGGGAGTTTACTTATAACTGAAAGTAATAAGCGTTCATCATAATTTTCTAAAGATGTTTCCAGTTGAGAAAGTTCCATAAATTTATCAAAATCCCTGATGTCCCTTATTTTTTTCTCCATTGCTCCATAATAGATTTCTGCATTGGGAAAGCCTTTATGCAAACCATCTTCATACTCAGCATTGTTTTTATACCCTTTTTCTATTGCTGAATTATAATGATGAGCATCTGCAAAGCCAAGATTGGATGCCGTTTTAAATTGATGATAATCTGTAAAGCCTTTAGAAGATGCATAGGTGTACAATAGATAGGGGTTTATAATTTCTTCGCTGCCTGCAAAAAACTGTTGTTCATTTTTCATTTCATTAAATTCCTTGTATCCATCAAGATAACCATGCGATTTTATTTTTTCAAAAATCTTTATATCCGAAATACCGGCTTCTTTTACAAGTTGATAATCCTGATAATTAGAATAACCGTTGCTTTTTGCTTCGTAAAATAATAAAGCGTCTGGAAAGCCTGCCCTGGTTGATTCTTTGTAATCTTCCATGCTGTGATAGCCGGATGTTGGATAACCGATAAATATACCTTGTTGCATTAAGGCAAAATACTGCTGTTCATCATTTTTCAATACAAATAAGGAATGTGCATTGCAGAATATTACATACCGGATAAATTCTTCCATTGAGCTAAGCTTAAGTGACAGCCCATGCTCCGGCATATCTGCTTCAAAATAATTTATTGCTGGTTGTTGTTTCATTATTACGATTTTAATCTATTGAAAGTGTTTTTTTTAAGGGCAGTGATTGCGATTGTGTTAAGCTGATTGTTTCTTCCAAAACAGTATCTGCATTAAAAACAGTAATTAATACAGGTATAAATTTGTTGCGTTCATCCGCAGGAATTTGATTTAATATTTCAATTGTTTCTTCCTGTGATACTTTTACGAATTCAAAATATTTGAGTACCCGGTTGTATGGTACCATACCAAGATACAATTTGCCAACATCTGCTGCGCCCGGTACATTTTTATAGTTTGTTACTATTTCTGTTTTGTTTATATTTTCTTCCAACGTAGTTGCTGCATCAACTACATCGCTTTGTAAGTAATTAAAAGCTTCGGCAGGGTTTATATATAATTTCGCAAATTTATTCACGGCCAGTTGAAAATGCTCTAAGCTCTCTTTTAACTCAAAGCGTACAGTATTCAGATCGGCAACAGAAAAAGAGTTGTACTCTGGTAGTATAAATAATTCCTGCAAAAATCCTTTCTCAGAAAATGCATTTAGTGCAGGCATTACATTATCTCCTGAATTAAATTTCTCTGATAAAAACAAATCGGTTAAAACAAAAACAGTTGGGTTTTTATTATCTTCCTCATCCAGATTTAATGTAAGTATCTCACTTAATTTATTACTTTCCTCTGTATTATTTTCAGCATCGCGGTAAACTACATAATATTCGCTGTAAGATGAACTGTCTTCTATTGGTTTAAGATCGGCTAAACCTGCTTTTTGTACCATTGCCACGATATTATCAACCAATATGTTGAACATACCATTTACATTTATTTCCATTTTCTTTTTTGCCACGATGAATTCTTTGTGGTTGCCCCTATCCTTTTTATATATTTTTTGAAAGTCTTTGTATCGCGGGTATAATTGCAGGCTATCTGGCTCATTATTCATGTTTTCATCAATGAACTTCATTTTATACTCAAAACTTATGGTACGCAGGTCTTCACTCAATGTATAATAATTGGGTATAGTTCCCGCCAGTCTTAACCTTGCAGAAAGCAGGTAGGCCATGCGAATGGCAATACCCTTTAGTTTAGGACTTACATCATCTTCCACAAAGCCGATAAATAGTGTTTGCATGTGAGCGCTTTTCGGTTTTTAGCTACGCTGTTATAAATATATGAAAATTATAAAATTGGGATTGAAGCAATTATATTACGGAGTACCAAAAATCAGCTTCTGCCTTATGAAAATTGATTTCCGTCGGTAAATAAATAATTTCGGAGTATTAAAAATTGATTTCCGGGTATTAACGATTAGATTCCTGATATCACAAATTAATTTCTGTGTACCACAAATTAATTTAGGGGTACTACAAATTAGCTTTGGTGTAATGCAAATTAATTTCCACGTACTAAAATTCAGTTTCCGCCTGTTTTAAGGCTTAGGGTTGATCTGGTTTATCGTTACCGGGCTTATTGTTTAATGCTTTTGCTACTTTGGCGTAGCTAAACTGTTCTTTAAGGTAGGGTTTATCTGCAAAAAACTTGGCCGCAATTCTGCTTACGCTTATTACCTCGTTATAAATTTCATTAAACTCGGTAAGGGCGGCGGCGGTAATGGTTTTTTTGCTGCTTTTAAAAGTTTCCTGGTTTACGTTTGCATTTTTTAAATTATCGGCATAAGTTATAATTGTATTGAGGGCTTCTTTATCAGTGCCTTTGTTTTCAATTTCGGTACGCAAAGTGCCGGCGAGGTTTTGCTTAAACATGTACAACAGGCTTATGAGGGCTTCCTGATCTTTTCGTTGTGCATTTTTAAGGTGTGTAGTAAAGCCCAGCTCTTTTAGTATTTCGGTACGGCGGGGCTTGTCGCTTTTAAAGTCTTCATCTATCTGCACTTTTACCAGGGCCAGGTTTACGAGCGCCTCTGTTTGAATTTTAAGCAGGGTCTGTGTGCTTTGGCGCAGGTCTTTAGCACTATCGATACCGAGGTAGGTTTGCATGGCGGTATTGATTCTTTGTTTAAGATTGCCAAAAAACGGATCGGCCCAGGAGCTGCGTTTTGTAAGCAGATAGTCTTTGTTGCTGATGGCGTTTTCCACCAGGGTGCTGGTAGTCATTAGCATATCAACATCTTTGTTTTTGTAATTGCGTGCATTGCTGTTCATAATAAAAAATTTAAGGTTTAAAATAAATTGACCTGCTAATTTGCAAAATATTTTTGATAAAAAAAATACCTCAAAGTGGTAATAAAAGGTTTTTAACATTTTATTTTGTATGGGCTGGTGAAAACTTTTGGGTATTTTTGAATTGACTACAAGCCTCTAAAACAATTTAAAATGAACATCAAGCCAATTAAAACAAAAAAAGATTACGAAGAAGCCTTAGCAAGACTTGAAGTAATATTTGATGCAAAAAAAGGTACGCCAAAAGGCGATGAACTGGAATTACTGGGAATGCTGGTTGACAATTACGAAAACGAAAAATTCCCCATTGGTTTTCCCAACCCGGTAGAAGCCATTAAATTTAGAATGGAGCAATTAGGCTACACCTTTTAACCACCTTTTTTTATTTTATGCTGTTTTAATTTGTCTGCTAAGATTATTTTATCCAGCGACGAATGAAACCCATGACCTAATTCAGATGTTTTATATGCAGCATCTGTTACACCCGGCAAGTTATTGTCAGGTTTTTGATATACATCAACTAATCCGTAACCAACCATTCGAGGAGCAAAGACACTATATAAATAACCACCATCTTCTATATTATCCTCAATACCAAAACCTTTATTTAAAGCTATATAGTACACTCGAAAAAGTGTAAGAAAATTATCTGTGGGTGGAAAATGCCCCGTCATTTGCATACCTATTGTTCTAACAGGGAAGGTTTCTGTTAAAAGAATATTGTATAGGTCTTTGAAAATATAGTTTCCAATTTGTTCATCCCAAAGAGGGTTCTTTCGTTTTTGAAAAACTTGAAAATTTTTTTTAATAATAAAGTAAAATCCAACAGCGGAAAGAAAAATATAAACGGGAAGTTTGAAAGTTAAGCTGGTAATCATAAAATTATAAATGTCCTGCCATGAATGGTTAGTGATTTTCGCCCATGACAATGCTACAGCTGCAAAAATAATCGCTGCGATTACGTTACTCCAAACAGGGTTATTCCATATTTTGGAAAAGGTATTTTTAATTTGTGAGCCAAGTCCCAAGTTGATTTAATTTAGTGAGTTGCAAAATAAATTATTTACCAGCATATAGGTTCATTTCCTTATTATTACAAATAGCATAACGAATACCAAATCAATGGGAGGGCTAACCATGACAAAGTATTAAAAAGTATATCAATAGGCCTTTTGGGCATGTTGCTGAGAGTAAGTTTTTCACCAGTTCTCATTTCAAATAATAAGTCAGGCAATCTTGCATACATTAAAATTAGTCCTGCAATAAGAATACCGATATTCCAATAATAATAAAGTGCGAAAAGATAAGAAATGCCTATCAAAATGGAGACAATTGTCAGAGTAATGCTTGAAGTTGATGAGGTATCTACAATGGGGTTCAAATTGCCTTCACCATCTTTTTTATAAGTAGGGAGAAAACCACGAACAACCATTCCGAGCAGATTAGTTCCTACAAATATTAAAATGAAATATCCAATTACAGTTTTTATTATGCAAAGGAATATGTCCATTTTATAAGCGTAGTTTAGATTTAGAAATATTTAAAAAATAAACCTAATATTTACATATTGCTTTACAGGAATCTCTCTAAAACGAAACATAGCTTCAATGAAATTATTATTTCCTAAAACTGCATCTCCGGTATCTCTCCCTCCACAATCAATTTCCCCGCAGTCTTAGCAACAATCTCCTCTACACTAACTCCGGGTGCACGTTCTAATAATTTAAAACCATCGGCCGTAACATCCAGTACTGCCAGTTCGGTAACAATTTTTTTGATACAATTTTTACCAGTAAGCGGCAAGGTGCAGGCGGGTAATAATTTGCTTTCGCCTTTGGGGTTGGTGTGCATCATGGCCACAATAATATTTTTGGCGCTGGCCACCAGGTCCATAGCGCCGCCCATGCCTTTTACCATTTTGCCGGGTATTTTCCAGTTGGCAATATCACCGTTCTCACTCACTTCCATGGCACCCAACACGGTAAGGTCAACCTTACCGGCACGTATCATTCCAAAGCTCATGGCGCTATCGAAAAAAGCAGAGCCCGGCAAGGTGGTAATGGTTTGTTTGCCGGCGTTAATAAGGTCGGCATCTTCCTTTCCTGCTTCCGGAAAAGGCCCCATGCCCAGTAAACCATTCTCACTCTGCAATACTACATTTATACCTACGGGAATATAATTAGCAACCAGTGTTGGTATGCCAATGCCAAGGTTAACATAGTAACCGTCTTTCAGTTCTTTTGCAATGCGTTGTGCTATTTGTTCTTTTGATAACATAGGAGTTAATGTGATAATTTGCTGATGTGCTAATGTGCTAATTCCCTCGACAAAAAATATTTTATTTAAATAAATGCTGCTTGAAATTTAAAAAATTAGCAAATCAGCATATTAGCTAATCAGCTAATTTTTTTACAGTCCTTTGCTCAATCCTTTTCTCATAATCTTTACCCACAAAAATGCGATGCACATAAATACCGGGTGTATGAATATGATTGGGATCCAATTCTCCCGGCTGCACCAATTCTTCTACTTCGGCAATGGTTATTTTACCTGCCATCGCCATTAGTGGATTAAAATTTCTTGCTGTGTCTTTATAAATAAGATTACCATCGGTATCACCCTTCCAGGCTTTTACAATGGCGAAGTCAGCATCAAAAGCATACTCCATTAAATATTCTTTGCCGTTAAAAATTCTTGTTTCTTTTCCATCGGCCACTTCGGTACCCACACCGGCCGGCGTAAAAATGGCGGGCATACCATAACCGGCGGCCATGCATCTTGTTGCCAAAGTCCCTTGTGGTATCAGTTCTACTTCCAGTTCTCCACTTAATAATTGCCTTTCAAA
>JBBRCM010000050.1:0-20810 GCA_038204855.1 Chitinophagales bacterium | reverse complement strand
TGGGTCGCAAAGATTGCTGAAGTGTTCGATGATACTTGACATGGCTTTTTTGTGCAAAAACCAACTTCGCAGTCAATAAACAATCATATACTAATCCACCTGTGGGGATAACTCGAAAGTTTTAATGCGTTTGCCCTGGGCAGGTACTCTTTAAAAACGACGAAGACTTTAATTTGCAATAACTTCATCCGATAATTTGAATGTATGCCCAACGTTGACTTTTACAGGCTAAGACTTAACTTATTACAGAGTGATCTGAATCAGCTTCATAAAAAAAAGGCGATGCTTGGCTGGCTAAGGCTTACAGCGATTGCTGGTGCAGCAACCGGCTTTTACTTTTTACTGCCTTATGGCATCTGGTATGCACTTACCCCTGGGATATTATTATTGGCATTATTTACAGGTTTGGTATTAACTGATCTCAAAAATAAATCCTGCATTAAGCATCTGAAAACCCTGGTTAATATAAATGAAGATGAATTGAATGCTGTTGCTGACAACTACTATCATTTCAAAAATGGAACTGAACATATACCCAAAGAACATCTTTATGCCAATGACCTCGATATATTTGGGCATGCTTCTGTTTTTCAATTTATTAATCGTACCGACTCTGAAATGGGCAGCAGTACTTTAGCTCATTGGATATTAAACCCTGCCAATTATGAAACAATATTAAACAGGCAGGCTGCTGTTAAAGAACTATCAGCAGAAACAGCCTGGCGGCAAGAATTACAGGCATTTGGGGCTGAAGAAAAAATACAAAAAAGTACCATAACCCGTTTAGAAAAATGGTTTGAAGAGGATTACAGTTTTACCAAAACAAAATTCTGGATTATAGTACGATTACTGATACCCTTGGTTCTATTTACTATCCTTATTCTAAACTTTATCGATTTACTTAGCAGCTATACAAGAAATTATTTTCTACTTGCTGCTGGCCTGTTTGCTTTTTATGTAAGCAAAAAAGTTACCATTATACATCAACAGGTTTCTAAAATAACCGATGAACTGGAAGTGCTTAACAAGAGCATAAAACTTATTGAAGAGACAAATTTTAAATCATTGTTTTTGCAGGATTTACAGAAACAATTTATCCGGGATCAAAATAAGGCATCAGCACAAATTAACCAGCTTAAAAAAATATTAGGGCGGCTCGACCTGCGTTTTAATATTGTTGTATTCATCCCGATGAATATTCTTTTACAATGGGACCTTCAACAGGTTATTGCATTGGAAAAATGGAAACAACAAAATCATCAGCATGCATTAAACTGGTTTACAGTGCTGGGAGAATTTGAAGCAATAAGCAGTTTAGCCACGCTATCTTTTAATCACCCAAAATGGTATTTTCCTCTTCTAAAGGAAAATCATTTTTTTATAGAAGGAAAAGAAATCGGGCATCCGTTAATTAAAGCTTCTGCATGCGTAA
Organism: Chitinophagales bacterium; assembly: GCA_038204855.1. Classification (GTDB taxonomy): domain Bacteria; phylum Bacteroidota; class Bacteroidia; order Chitinophagales; family Chitinophagaceae; genus Ferruginibacter. The sequence goes on along the minus strand of JBBRCM010000050.1, from coordinate 19,378 downwards.
ATAACCCCGTTAAGATTGAACATGCGGGAGAGTTAATGCTCGTCACCGGAAGTAACATGGCCGGTAAAAGTACTTACCTCCGTAGTATTGGTGTAAATACGGTTTTAGCCATGGCTGGTGCACCGGTTTGTGCAGCCTATTTTTGTTTATCGCCGGTACAGATTGTTAGCAGCATGCGTATTGCCGATAACCTGGAAGAAAGTACATCTACATTTTATGCTGAATTAAAAAAACTGAAAACAATAATAGACAAAGTGAATAATAATGAAAAGGTATTTATTTTACTGGATGAAATTTTGAGAGGCACCAATTCGTTAGACAGACACACGGGTTCTGCAGCGCTTATAAAGCAACTTATTAAACACAACGCAGCATGTATTATCGCCACACATGATGTTGAACTTGCGAAGATGAAAGAAGAATATCCGGACAATATTTTAAACTATCATTTTGATGTGCAGGTAAGCAATGATGAATTGTATTTTGATTACAAGCTAAAAGAGGGAATCTGCACCAGTTTAAATGCATCTATTTTAATGAAGAAGATTGGAATTGAATTATAAATAAAAAGAAAGGCTTGAGGACTTTCTTTTTATTTATAGCTTCTGTTTAATTTTATTTGCGTTTATTTTCCTTTCCCCCATCCAAACCAATCGTTCCCATTTGCATAAAGCATTAATGCCAGCAAAATAACCATGCCAACTATCTGGGCATACTCAAGGAATTTTTCGTTGGGCTTTCTGCCTGTTATCATTTCGCCCAAAGTAAATACAACATGGCCACCATCCAATGCCGGTATGGGCAACAGATTCATAAAGGCCAGTATAATTGAAAACATAGCCGTCATTTCCCAAAAACGCTGCCAATCCCATTCTGTGCCCGAAAAAACAGAACCCATTGTTTTAAAACCACCAACCGCTTTGTAACCACCGGTACTTGGTGAGAGTATCAGTTTAAACTGATCAATATAATCTTTTAGGGAAGTAAAGGCCAAACCAACACCAGCCGGAAATGCTGCAAAAAAACCATAAGTGGTATGTTTTACTTCAAAAACTTTCAAACTGTCGTATTGCTTAAAACTTAATACAGTTGGATTCATTTTACCATCCTCATCAAGCTGTACCGGAAAAGAAACCTCACTCCCATTTCGGTTTACCGTTAACAGCACTTTACTCTTCTTTTTGGTTCCAAAATAAGCTGCGGCTTCATCCAGGTAAGTAATATTTAAGGAATCTACTTTTACTATTTTATCCCAGTATTGAAGCCCTGATTTTTTTGCGTTGGAGGTATCATCCTTGCTGAAATCACCTATAATGGCCGGAATCCTTGGAGAAAAAAGTCTGCCTTTCGCTTTCTTCTTTTCAACCAGTTGCCCTATCAGGCTGCGTGGAATTTCTACGCTGGTATCTTTTCCATTACGCACAATACCGATCTTGCCGCCGCCGCTGAAAAGAATTTTTTTAGGAATATCATCAAAATAAATGATGCTTTCATTATTTACGGCCATGATTTTATCTCCATCACGCAATCCAATTTCGTACATGAGCGAATCGGTAACCCATACCCCATTTTTTAATGATTGATTGGGAATTTTATCTTCGCCCCAGGTCATTAATATGCCTGCATAGATGATGAATGCCAGTAAAATATTTACTGTAACCCCACCCAACATAATGATGAGCCTTTGCCAGGCTGGTTTACTTCTGAACTCCCATGACTGTGGCGGTAATTTTAACGCTTCCTTATCCATGCTCTCATCCACCATGCCGGATATTTTTACATAACCGCCCAATGGCAGCCAGCCAATTCCATAAACGGTATCTCCTATTTTCTTTTTAAAAATAGAAAACCATGGGTCGAAGAAAAGGTAAAATTTTTCGACACGGCATTTAAACCACTTGGCAGTTATATAATGTCCAAATTCGTGCAAAATAACAAGTATTGAAAGCGACAATAAGAGCTGGGCCACTTTTAAACCTACACTGGGCCAGTTTATTGCTAATAAAGTAATATCCATTTAATAATTTTTATTTAAAGTTCAATTTAGCTGAGAAGTACATGAGTGATTCTTTTTTTGCTTTTCTCAAAAGCAAAAAAGGAATAAAATCCTATTTGCCAATGAAGCTGAACAGCATTACAAAAGCCGCACCCAAAAAACTTTTACAGGTTTATTAAAGAAGCGGCAAAATTACGGGCTTCGCCGTCGCTTTCAAAATATTCCTGCAAGGTTGGTTTTTGAATAAAAGTAACGTTTTCCATGGTTTTTTCTACCATGGCGGTCATATCCAGGAAGCCGATACGGTTGCGCAGAAAGGCCCATACGGCAATTTCGTTGGCTGCGTTCAGGATGCAGGGCATATTACCTGCCTTATTTAAGGCTTCCATTGCAAGCGATAAATTTCTGAAAGTTTTAACATCCGGTTCCTCAAAATTGAGGGCGGGGTATTTTTTAAAGTTAAGGCGAGGAAAATTATTTTTTATTCTTTCCGGAAAAGCCATCGCATATTGAATGGGCAGCTTCATATCGGGCAGTCCCATTTGTGCTTTTACGCTGCCGTCTTCAAACTGCACCATACTGTGTATAATACTTTGTTGATGAACCACTACTTCAATCTGATCTGGCCGCAAATTAAAAAGCCATTTGGCTTCAATCATCTCAAGCCCTTTATTCATAAGGGTTGCAGAGTCGATAGATATTTTTGCGCCCATGCTCCAGTTGGGATGCTGCAATGCATGGTCTCTTTTTACATTCACCAGGAAATTAGGCTTCTTCCCTAAAAAAGGGCCGCCGCTTGCTGTAAGAATAATTTTCTCTATTGGGTTTCCTGCTTCTCCAACCAGGCATTGAAAAATAGCGGAATGCTCACTGTCAACCGGGATAATTGGGGCTTTTTTTTCAATGGCTTTTTGCATTACTATATCACCGGCAACCACCAATGTTTCTTTATTTGCCAGACCAACAGCTTTACCTTTTTCTACAGCCTTTAATGTTGGTTTTAGGCCGGCAAAACCTACTATGCCGGCAATCATCATATCGTAGGTATCAAAATCTGCAGTTTCTACCAGGGCATCTTCGCCGGCAAAAACCTTGATGTCGGTTGAAGATAAAGCATCTTTCAGCTTTTGATATTTGGTATCGTCGCCAATAACAACCGCATTAGGCCTAAATTCCAGCGCCTGGGCAATCAGTAATTCATCATTTGTTTGGGCGGTTAATATCTCTACTTCAAATAAATGGTTGTTTGCACGGATAACTTCAAGTGCCTGGGTACCTATTGAACCGGTTGAACCAAATATAGCAATACGTTTTTTTGTAAACTGATCGGCCATTATGATAGACAATTATTGAGACAAAACTAACTTAATAATTGTTGTAACGCAATTTTCACTTTGTCAAAATTGAATTTTTGTATAATACTTTGCATCATTGCCTGGATTTGATTGTTGCAAAGATTACCGACTGAGCCCTCGTGTGTGTGAACGGGCGAAGTTGCGTGTGTAAAATTTCCTGCCTCAATATCGGCGCCTATTTTTTTGTATGCATCTCTAAAAGGCATTCCCTCTAAAACCAGTTTGTTAACTTCTTCAACACTAAACAGAAACGTATATTTCTCATCTTTAAGCAGATCCTTTTTTATGTCAATACTGCTCAGCATAAGGCCGGTCAATTGCAGACAATCATTTAAATTTTTAAAAGCGGGGATGATGTGTTCTTTTATCAATTGCAGATCGCGGTGATAGCCCGAGGGAAGATTGGTTGTCATCAGCATGATCTCATTAGGCAGTGCCTGTATCCGGTTGCATTGAGAACGAATCAGTTCCAATACATCGGGATTTTTTTTGTGTGGCATAATGCTGCTGCCGGTTGTTAACTCATCTGGGAAAGAAATGAATCCGAAATTTTGATTAAGATACAGGCAGGCATCCATACTTAATTTGGAAAGTGTAGCAGCAATATTGGCCAGTGCCGATGCAACAATACGTTCTGTTTTGCCCCTGCCCATTTGTGCGTAAACCACATTATAATTCAAATCATCAAAGCCCAATAAGTCAGTCGTCATTTGCCGGTTGATTGGAAATGAAGAACCATAGCCTGCTGCCGAACCCAATGGATTTTTATTTACAACCCGATATGCTGCTTCCAATGTTATAAGATCATCAACCAGGCTTTCGGCATAAGCACCAAACCATAAACCGAAAGAAGAGGGCATTGCCAATTGAAGATGAGTATAGCCGGGCAACAGATCATCTTTATACTTTTCGCTCTGTGTTATTAAAAGATCAAATAGTGTTTTTGTATTAGCTACTGTTTTTTCAATCTCTGCTCTTAAAAATAATTTCAGATCAACAAGAACCTGGTCGTTCCTGCTTCTGGCACTGTGAATTTTTTTTCCAACATCGCCGAGTTTTTGGGTAAGCATTAACTCCACCTGGGAATGTATATCTTCTACTCCATCATCTAAGCCCTTAACCCCAGCAGGGGAATTATAGATCGCATAAATATCTTTGAGTTCTTTTACCAAAATTTCTTTCTCCTCTTTTTTTAATAAGCCTACTGACTCAAGCATGATTACATGAGCAATTGACCCCAGGACATCAAACGGCGCCAGGTACAAATCCAACTCCCTGTCTTTTCCCACAGTAAATTTCTCAACTACCTGCACCAATATTTTATCTTTTTGCCAGAGTTTCATGTTGTAACATTTAATGATTAAACTACCTGCTCTAATATTTTTATGTAAGTGCTTATCCCTTCATCAATTTCTTTTAGGTAAATAAATTCATCAGCAGTATGACTTCTTGCACTATCGCCCGGCCCGCATTTTAATACCGGTGCAGGTATTAAAGCTGCATCTGATGTGGTTGGCGAACCATAAGTTTGTTTACCTAATTTAATACCAGCCATAACAAGCGGGTGATCTTTATCAATTTTTGAAGAACGCAAACGCATGCTTCGGGGCTTTATTTCAGATTGCACATGCTGTTTAATTGTCTCCAAAATCTCCTCGTGAGTGTATGCATCAGTAACCCTGATATCAACAATAAAATTGCAAACGGCAGGCACTACATTGTGTGCTTTATTTTCGGAGTTGATTGATGTAACTGACATTTTTACCGGGCCTAAGGATTCAGATACTTTTGGAAATTGAAAGTTTTGAAACCAGCTGATATCCTGCATGGCTCTATAAATGGCGTTCTCCCCTTCTTCCCGTGCAGCATGGCCAGCCTTACCTGTTGCTGTACAATCCAGTACCAGCAAGCCTTTCTCGGCGATGGCCAAATTAGTCAGCGTTGGCTCTCCTACAATAACACCCCCTAAAACCCTTCCTTCGACTCCGCTGTGGATTTGAGAACTGAACTCTGATGATGCAAGCAATCTTTCTATTCCTCGGGAGCCACTGATTTCTTCTTCTGCAGTAGCTGCAATAACAATATTATATTTCAGATTTTCCATTTCGTAAAAATGACAAAATGCAGTTATCAAACTTACAAGACAACCGCCGGCGTCATTACTACCAAGGCCATATAATTTCCCTTCTTCAATTAACGGCGAAAAAGGATCTTTAGTGTAATGTGGATTTGGCTTTACCGTATCGTGATGTGAGTTAAGTAAGATCGTTGGTTTGGCAGCATTGAAATATTTATTTACGGTCCAAATATTATTCAACAGCCGGTTTGATATAATATTTTTTTCGCTAAAAAACTGCTCAATAACATCTGCTGTTTTATCTTCTTCCCTGCTGAAAGAAGGGGTTGATATCAGTTTTTGCAATAGCTTAACTGCATCCTCGTATGGTTTATTTACTGTCACGATTTTATTAAAGTACCAATGGTATTTTCAGTTATGTTTTGTAAGAGGTCGTTCGCATCACCAATCAGCACTTCTTTAACGCCGCTATCGATAGCTGCAAAAGCATTTTCAATTTTTGGCAATATGCCATCAGCCAGTTTTTTATCTTCTAATAACTGTTTATATTTTTCCTTGTTTATCAGTGAAATAACTGATGATTCATTGTCAATACTTTCAAGCACGCCTTTTTTCTCAAAACAATAGATCAACCTTACAGCATATAATTTTGATAAAGCCACAGCCAATAAGGATGCAATGGTATCTGCATTGGTATTTAAAAGTTGTCCATGGCCATCATGCGTTAGAGGCGCTACAACAGGTACTAAACCATTACTCAAAAATAGCTGCAAACTGCCAACTGCCAATTGAGAACTGCTTAAATCTCCCACAAAGCCATAATCAATTTCAGCAACCGCCCTTTTTGTTGCCGGAATAATATTGGCATCTGCACCGGTTAAGCCAATTGCATTGCAGCTCATTGACTGTAATGCTGCTACCAGTTGCTTATTAATGAGACCGCCATAAACCATTGTAACCAAATCAATGGTTGCTGCATCTGTAATGCGTCTTCCATTTATATAGTTCGGTTCTATTTCTAATTTTTTTCCAATTGCTGTAGCTATTTTTCCGCCGCCATGTACCAAAATTTTATCCGCATTAATTGCTGCAAATTTTTCAACGAATGATTGCAAAGCTGCCTTATTATCAACCACATTCCCGCCAATCTTTATAACGAATAATTTTTTCATTACAATGATTTTAAGATTTCACTTAGCACAGCCTGTGCAGCCCAAACCCTGTTACCGGCCTGTTGTGTAACCACGCTGTTGCTACCATCCAATATTTCATCACTCAATTCTACATTACGACGAACTGGAAGGCAATGCATCACTTTAGCATTATTTGTTAATGCCAGTTTTTTATTTGTGAGCATCCAATCTGCATCATTTGTACTTATTTTTCCATAATCATTATAGCTGCTCCAGTTTTTTACATAAACATAATCAGCATTTTTTAATGCTTCATCCTGGTTGGTAATAATAGTTGCATTTGTTGTAAACTTTTCATCAAGTTCATATCCTTCGGGATGTGTTATAATAAAATCTGCTTCACCCCAGACGTTAACCCATTGCGCAAAAGAATTTGCAACACATTGCGGCAATGGTTTTACATGCGGAGCCCAGCTTAATACTACTCTGGGTTTATCCTCTTCGCCTCCGCCTAACGGCGGAGAACCTTGCAGCTTGTTTTCTTTAATAGTTATTATATCGGCAAGAGATTGCAATGGATGCAAAGTTGCACTCTCCAAACTTACTACAGGTACGCCGGAATATTTAATAAATTGGTTAATCACGGTTTCTGAATAATCATCTTCTCTGTTTTTTAAAGAAGGAAATGTTCGTACACACAAAATATCAAAATACTGTCCCAGCACCGGCGCCGCGTCCTTAATATGCTCAACCGTAGTTCCGTTCATAACAGCACCCTCCGCAAATTCAAGCGCCCATCCTTCTTTATCAACATTAAAAACGATGGCTTCCATTCCCAGGTTAGCAGCAGCGACCTGCGTACTCAACCTGGTACGTAAAGAAGGATTTAAAAACAACAGGCCAATTCTTTTACCGATACCCAAAGCCTTATCAGCAAACGGATTTGCCTTGTATTGCAATGCCTGCTCCACCAGTGCATTAATATCATCAACATCATTTACAGAAATAAAATTTTTCAAATTTTACAGTTTTATTTTTTGTAACCAACATTTTAATTCCGAGTCAACTTCATTGGCACTCTTGTACCATATATCTTTTTTCAACCTATTTAATTTGCAACATTTACAGTTTGCTAAATGGTCAGACGAAGTCGTCAGACCATGTCCAATTCAACTTTTAAAGCTTGTAAAAAAATATCCGCTTCAGCTCTGGTAATATTCAATGCCGGTAAAAGCCTGATCACATTTGCTTTTGCTTCGCCGGTAAATATTTTGTGCTTAAACAAAAGATTCTTCTTTACCATGTTGAATTCATCAGGCAAATCAATGCCTATCATCAAACCCTTCCCTCTTACCTCTTTAATGTTCGGCAGCTTTTTTAATTCTGCTATCAGATAATCTCCTACATCCTTCGCATTGTTGATCAGGTCTTCTTTTTCAATAACCTCCAGTACAGCCAGAGCCGCAGCGCAAGCTAAATGATTACCGCCAAAAGTGGTACCCAGCATAAAATGTTTGGGTTGAATTTTAGGTGCGATGGAGATTGCACCGATTGGAAAACCATTGCCCATTCCCTTTGCCATGGTATAAATGTCTGCATCAACCTCAGCAAAATCCTGCGAATAAAATTTTCCGCTTCTGCCATAACCACACTGTACCGAGTCAGCAATAAATACAGCATTATATTCATCGCAAAGATTTCTTATTTTTTGCAGAAAAGAATTAGATGCGACGTTAATACCACCAACACCTTGTATACCTTCAATGATAACAGATGAAATATCATGATTCCTGAAAGCTTCTTCCAGCGCAGCTTCATTATTAAAAGGAAGAAAGGTCACATTGTCTGTTTCATTAACCGGTGCAGCAATATTTGGATTATCGGTTGCAGCAACCGCCAAAGATGTACGGCCATGAAACGCTTTTTTAAAAGCGATGATCTTTTTCCTCCCGTTGTAAAAAGAAGCAAGCTTTAATGCGTTCTCATTTGCCTCTGCACCTGAATTACAAAGGAACAACTGGTAATCTTCTTTACCCGATATCTTACCAAGTTTTTCTGCCAACTCAACCTGCAGAGGAATTTTTATAGAGTTTGAATAAAATCCAACCTTATGTAATTGGTCTTCTATTCGCTTTACATAATGTGGATGTGTATGACCAATGGATATCACTGCGTGGCCTCCGTAAAGATCTAAATATTTTTCGCCCTTATCGTCCCAAACATAAGAACCCATTGCTTTTTCAATTACAATGTCATTCAAAGGATATACATCAAATAATTTCATGCTAAAAATAATTTGCTTTTAGTTTCAGGCCTGTTGTTTCTTCCAACCCAAACATTAAATTCATGTTCTGTACAGCCTGACCGCTGGCCCCTTTTAATAAATTATCAATTGCAGAATGAATGACCAGGTTACTGCCGATTTTTTCTAATTGAATAAAACATTTGTTGGTATTTACCACCTGTTTTAAAAATATCGGCTCATCGCTCACTACAACAAATGGATATGCAGCATAATATTTTTTATACAACCCTAAAATTTCCTTCTTCTCCAGATCGCATTTAATTTGTGAGCTGATGAAGATGCCTCTTGTAAAATCTCCCCTCCAGGGAATAAAATTCAGGTCTACATCAGCAGCAGGATTGAGTTTAGTTAGCGACTGACCAATCTCTGCAAGATGCTGATGAGAAAGCGTTTTATAAGCCTGTATATTATTTGCCCGCCAGCTAAAATGAGATGTTTCGCTTAAACCCTGTCCTGCGCCAGTTGAGCCGGTAATGCCGGTGGTATGGATTTCTTTTAATAACCCGGCCTTTGCCAAAGGCAATACCCCCAACTGAATGGCAGTGGCAAAACAACCTGGGTTTGCAATATTCTTAGCTTTTTTAATCTGCGTTTTATTCAACTCAGGCAAACCGTAAACAAACTTTCTTTTACCAATTGTTTCGCCCAATCTAAAATCCTGACTAAGATCAACTACTTTTATTTTTTCATCAATTTTATTTTCACCCAAAAATTTTACTGCATCACCATGCCCGACACATAAAAACAATACATCAATTTTTTGGCTTAACACCGAAGCAAATTTCATCTCCGTATCTCCCTGCAGATCTTTATGCACTTCATACAAAAAATGATCAGCATTACTTTTACTGTGTACAAAAACTATTTCGGCAGCCGGATGATTCAATAATATCCTGATCAATTCGCCACCGGTATAACCAGCACCACCAACTATGCCAACTTTAATTTTACTTGCCACCTGCTGTTTGTTTTACGGCATTATAGATCATGGTTTGGTTACCAAATATTTTGGAGAAGCCTCTTACATCTTCACCTGTCCAGCCGGTATTCATTTCTCCGTACTTGCCAAATTTACTACTCATCAAATCATAGTCAGATTCTATACCGGTAATTTGAAAACGATATGGCATCAGGTCAACAAAAACTTTACCGGTAACATGCTCCTGCGATTTTTCGAAGAACGCTTCAATATCCCTCATCACCGGATCTAGTATCTGGCCTTCATGCAACCAGTTGCCATAAAATAAAGCTAACTGATCTTTCCAGTTCAACTGCCACTTGGTAAGCACATGTTTTTCCAAAGCGTGATGCGCTTTTAAAATGACCATCGGTGCTGCTGCTTCAAAACCAACACGACCTTTAATACCGATAATCGTATCGCCCACATGAATATCTCTGCCAATACCATAAGGCCCCGCAATTTTTTGAACAGCTTGTATAGCTTCTGAGGGATGAGCAAATTCTTCTCCATTAACAGACCAAAGCTCTCCCTTCCTGAATCTCAATTCCAAATTACTAACACCCGATTCAGTAACCTGCGTTGGCCAGGCCTCTTCAGGCAACATGCCTTTGCTGTTGAGTGTTTCTTTACCACCAACACTGGTGCCCCACAAACCCTTATTTATCGAGTACATCGATTTATCAAAATTCATCTCCACTCCTTTACTTTTCAAATAAGCAATTTCATCCTCACGACTTAACTTTAAATCACGGATGGGCGTGCAAATTTCCACACACGGTATCATGATGTTGAAGATCATATCAAACCTTACCTGGTCGTTACCTGCACCGGTGCTGCCATGCGCAACAATATCAGCATTTAAACGCAGCACATGCTCAGCAATAAAAACAGCCTGGATTAATCTTTCTGCACTAACACTTAAAGGATAGGTATTATTTTTTAACACGTTACCAAAAACCAGGTACTTGATTATTTTATCGTAGTAACTTTTAACGGCATCAACAGTGGTATGCGATTTTACACCCAGTTTGTACGCATGGGCTTCAATCTTTTTTAATTCTTCTTCATCAAAGCCACCTGTATTTACAATTATAGAATGTACTTCATATCCTTTCTCTTCTGTAAGGTATTTTACACAGTAAGTTGTATCCAATCCACCACTAAAACCCAAAACAACTTTACCCCCAACCTCTAAAGGGGAGTTATCCGAAGCGACTGTTTTATTATCTAGTATCATGAAATGATTTTAAAAATTAAAAAAATACCGAAGTAACGATTTTGATGTTCCTCCACCCTCTTTCTTGTGTAAAAATTTAAGCATCCTGCTTTGCTTTATGTGCATAAACCTTTCGTACAATTTTGAATGCTGCTTAAACTCCTCCTTGGTTTCTTCAGGTGTATAATGATCTGCAGGATCAAAAAGCATGGCTGTACACATACAGTTCTTACGATCCTTACTCATCAGTATATCATAATTAACGCAGCTTTTGCAGCCTGCCCAAAACTGTTCGTCGGTTGTAAGTTCTGAATAAGTTACCGGTTCATAGCCCAGGTCAGAATTAATTTTCATTACTGCAAGGCCGGTAGTTAATCCAAATATTTTTGAATCAGGATATTTTTCACGGCTCAATTCAAAAATTCTTTTCTTGATTGATTTGGCCACACCGGTCTTGCGAAAAGCCGGGGAAACGATCAGTCCGCTGTTGGCAACAAATTTATTGTGCTCCCAAACTTCTATATAGCAAAAGCCAACCCATTCGCCATCTGTAGTTACAGCAATAACTGCTTTTCCTTCCTCCATTTTTTGTTCAACATATTGCGGAGAACGTTTGGCAATGCCAGTACCACGGGCCATTGCAGAGGATGCCATTTCATCGGTGATGATTGTTGCTAATTTTTTATCGGCTGCCGTTGCAACCCTGATAATTATATTACTGTTTCCCAATTGTAAAAATTGAAAGAGATGATTAAAGAATGTTAAGGAAGATTTTCGGAGACTTTTTTCACTGACAGGGGCAGGTTCGTAGCTACTCGTCCTATCAGCATCCACGTCGGGATCTGGGTATAAATACAAACAGGTACTCCGTGTTATACAATATACCCCTGGCGGGAGAATTTGCATTTATGATATGTAATTGTAAATTGTTCAATTTAGTAAGATTGTAGGTATTACAATACAAAAATAAAGTAAAAGATATACATAAGAGTTTTAAATTTTTGCAAAATTTTATTTTAAAGAATCTGCCCCTTATTATTTGCAATTATTTTTAAGTTCCCATCAAATTAAAAAAAATAATTTGGTGTTCTCGTTTTTTTTTTTAATTTTATTAAAAATTATATTTTTAATAAATAAAACATTAATCATCGTGAAAGCAAAATTTTCACAGTGTATAATTGTATTAGCAATTGCCTTAGTTTCTTGCTCAAAAGAGTATAAGCCCACCAATTCAGTCAATGAAAAAGATGTTGCAACAACTTCAACTTCAAATTCCAACTATGTCGATCCCGGGGATGGAGGAGGAAAACAAAAAGATGAATTTGGTTGTGTAGTTAAGAATAATGAACCTCCAATGACAAAATGTGTAGAAAGCACTGGTTCTACTTGTTCTACTTTACATGCATGTCAAAGTGTTCTCAAAATGAGAGAGTCTGGATTATATACAGAGAAGGAATTACAACAATCAGAGAGAATTGGTAGAGAATTTATGGAAAACCAGAAATAACGATTTAATATATTTAACTTTTACTAGTGACAAAAAAACTGTTGCCGTTTATTTGCATTATTATATATGCTTGTGTATCTACAACCAAATACATTGAAGTACCAGTAAAAACATCAGAAAATAAAATTAATGTTGATAGTTCGTATATAGAACTAGAAGAGTTAAGCACGGGGTATATCTTTTCTTCACTGTCAACAAAAGATACTGATTATTTGGCTATGCTTTTTGATAGCACATTGGGTGTATTTAATTTAATAACGGGTAAAAAAATTAATGAATTAAAAATTCCTCCGGTTACAAATGATGATAGTACTGACTATATCATCAATAGCATTTGTTTAAATGCTATTGATGATATTTTTACAATTTCAAAAAAACAAGTTACCAGATATTATAAACATTCAATTACAAAAATTGAGTTGAATAAAGATAGAAAGCATTTTCTATTATATAATTTGCAAAACGACCATCCCTATTTTGACAATATTACCAATACGCTCTATTTACAGAAATACTTAACTGAATACAGCCAAAGTAGCAGCGATTTTTATAAATCAAATGTATTAACAGGCTTTAATGTTAAGGATGGTAATTTGACTGAATGCCCGGTATATTATTCTCCGCTTTATCTAGTTAACTACTATGGATTCGCCAATCATGTTTATTATTCTTCAGCCGATAGTCTTTCTCTAATTTCTTTTCCTATTGATCCCAATATTTATATTTATAACAGAAAAAGCACTAAAGTATCTGTTATTGGTGGGCGTTCATCATTTCATACAAATGAAATTTTTGCATTGAATAGAAAGTCTTCGTCAATAAGAGAAGAAAAAATGAGACACTGGGCACAAATAGCTGAGTATAATGAAACACTTATAGATAAGCAGAATGGATACATTTACCGTTTTTTTAAACAGGACCAGCCATTGAAAGATAAAATAACAGGTAAGTACAATAAATATTTTGACAAAAATATTACTGTAATGATTTTTAATAAAGAAAGAGAATTAATAAAAGAGTTTAAAATCGACAATAAGCTACATAATAATTTTCTGTCATTTACCGGTAATGCAAAATTGTATATCGGTTATAACTCACCAAATACTAAACATTTGGTTTTTAAAATAATAAAAGTAAAAGAATGAAAACTATCTTCCTATTGATACTTATTTCCCTAACACTTAATAATTGTAATACAATACGGAAGCCTTTTGACAGAGAAATTGAGTTGAATAGTTTCTTACAATATAACAATGTTGATACTACTGAAAAAGAAAATAAGTATGTTTTAGTTTTGCAAAATCATTCGTGTAATTCCTGTTTTCGTGATCTTTTTGAAGAAATGACACAGACAATAAATATGACGCCAATTAAAAAATATATCATACTTAGTAAGTATGAAAAAAATTTCTACAATCAGGTAAAAGCTATAAGCAATAGCTATATTTTAGTTGACAGTTTAAAAAAATTACCAGATTTAGGGCTTTCGTTTGGTGCCGACTTATTTATTAAATATGAAAATGGTAAAGTCGTAAATTGGGATGAAATTACTAACGACAATCTAAAAAAAATCAAAAATATGGTCAATTAGTATATTTTTTCATCTCTTCAGCAATCTTCCTGTCATTGCTTAAGCGGGGCACTTTATTCTGGCCACCAAGCTTGCCAATGCTCTTCATATAATCTATAAAGCCATTCTTTTTTACAGGAGATATTTTTAATTGCTGCAGAATATTTCCACCAATAAGATCATCGTAGTAAACATTTCGTTTACGAAGATTGTCATCTACTTTTTTTGAAAACGCTTTCATATCGGCAGGCGTATTCTCAAATTCGATAAACCATTCGTGATAACTCTTCCCGGCATCGGTTGAAATTTTTGGAGCCACGGTAAATTCTGTTATGGGAATATTTTCTTCGGCAGCAGCCTGTAATAATGCAGCTTCTACTTCTTCGCTGATAACATGCTCACCAAAGGCTGAAATAAAATGTTTGGTGCGGCCGGTAACTACAATACGATACGGATCGGTTGAAACAAATTTGATCGTATCACCAATATTGTATCCCCAAAGGCCGGCATTACTGTTGATGATCAATGCATAGTTCTCACCTATTTTTACATCCTTCAAAGTCAGGCGTGTTGGGCTTTCATTAAAAATTTCTCCGGCCGGAACAAACTCAAAAAATATACCGCTGTTGGTATTCAGTAATAACCCTTCGACGTTTTGCGAATCCTGGAAAGCAAAAAAACCTTCACTTGCAGGAAACAATTCTATACAATCTATTTTGCGGCCAATACTTTCAAAAAGCTTTGCTTTATACGGTTCAAAATTTACGCCGCCTTGCACCATCACATTAAAATTAGGAAAAAGGTCACCTACTTTTTTGCCGCTTTTTTCGGTAAGCCTATCAAAGTACATCTGCATCCACGGCGGTATTCCGCTGATGAGTGTCATATCCTGGTTGATAGTCTCTTCAACAATCTTATCTAATTTTTCTTCCCACTCATCAATGCAATTGGTGGGGTAAGATGGCAACTGATTAGCCCTTAAATATTTCGGTATATGGTGGTTAACAATACCGCTCAGTCTTCCGGTCGGGATGCCTCCTACTCTTTCCAAAACCGGCGAACCACTGAGGAAGATCATCTTACCATCAGAGAATTTTGTGTTACCGGTTTCGGCCATATAACACAGCAATGCGTTACGTGCTGTATTAATGTGATTGGGAATAGAATCTTTGGTGATGGGTATATATTTTACACCGCTGGTAGTACCGCTGGTTTTTGAAAGATAAATTGGCTGACCTTTCCATAAAACATTGTGCGTGCCTTGTTTTATTTTTTCGATGTAAGGTTTAAAAGCTTCGTAGTCCCGGAGGGGAACCTGCTTCACAAAATCTTCGTGGGTTTTAATGGCAGCAAAGTCATGATCTTTTCCAAAAACAGTTTTAGCAGCGGTTTTTATCAGCTGATTAAAAATTGCTTGCTGATCAGCCTCAGCCGTCTCCATCCCCTTTTTTATCTGCTTGTATATATAACCGGCAAAAGGTTTTGCCAATATGGATTTTATCTTCATTGCACGTTGTTCAATCGGTAAAAAACAAATTTAAGCTGTTTTTCTGTTTGTAAAATTTAAAGATTTATGAAGGGTGAGCTATTTACAATTGCATGACCATTCGGTATCGAGGTCAATTACCGTTACCACAACCAATCCATCATCCTTAGGCGCAAAAACAATACGCACATGCTGTTTGTCATGCGTGAGCCCTTCAACGGGATAGGTCTTGCCTCTTTTATCATTCTGAATCTTTTTGTAATTGATTGTTCCGCTTTTGAGTATTTCTCTTATTTCCGATTCATCAATTTTACGGCAATCCATCCTGCATTTGGCGTGTTTGCTGAAGATCAGGTTGGTGGTATTTCTATTAAATCCCTCAACTTCTTCCGGCTTTTCATCTGAAGGTATTATGGCAGGAACTGTTATGCGATCTTCAGTTTGCTCAGTTGCAGGTTTTTGTGAAGTGTTGCCCCGTTGATTTTTCTTGATAAAAAAGAATAATAATGCAGCGGCAATCAGCATTATAAATGGCAGGTATTTTTTTAGCATGTTGCAAGTTACATCAATGACAGAATCTAATTAAATCTGCATTAATCAGCTAAAACAGCGTAATCTGCGTTCCATTTTCATTAATTTTGTCCCAATGAACAAAACAGTAGCACTACATACCTTAGGATGTAAACTCAATTTTTCAGAAACCTCTTCTATTGGAAGGTTGCTGGAGAACGATGGCTTTGAAAAAAGAAATTTTGACGAAGTGGCCGATGTGTATGTAATAAACACCTGTTCTGTTACCGATAATGCCGATAAGGAATGCAGGATGCTGGTACGCCGTATTCAGCGGAAGGCACCAGAGGCGTTGGTAGTTATTACCGGTTGCTATGCACAATTAAAGCCAAAAGAAATCGCAGCCATTCCCGGGGTGGATTTAGTTTTAGGCGCTGCTGAAAAATTCAATATTGCATCACATCTTAAAGAAATAAGCAAAGGCGATTCTGCGAAGATCTGTAGTTGCGATATTGAAGATGTGAATGAATTTACTGCATCGCATTCTATAAACGACCGCACCCGTGTATTTTTAAAAGTGCAGGACGGATGTGACTATAGCTGTTCTTTTTGTACCATCCCCATGGCAAGAGGCAAAAGCAGGAGCGACAGTATCAACAATGTTATTGCTAATGTTGAAGCCATTGCAGCGCAAGGTGCAAAAGAGATTGTGTTGACGGGGATTAATCTGGGTGATTTTAGGCCCCCTAACCCTCTGAAGGGGGAAATTGCGAAGAACACCGATTCAGAAAAAGAAAATTTCTTTTCATTAATAAAAGAGTTAGATAAAGTTGATGGAATTGAAAGATTTCGTATCTCCTCAATCGAGCCTAATTTACTTACCAACGAGATCATTGAATTTGTAAGCAACAGCAAAAAATTCATGCCGCATTTTCATATTCCTCTGCAAAGCGGAAGTGATAAGATACTGGGATTGATGAGACGGCGTTATAAAAGAGACTTATATACCGAACGTGTTGGACTTATAAAAACAATGATGCCGCATTGCTGTATTGGTGTGGATGTTATTGTTGGCTTTCCCGGCGAAACAGATGAGGATTTTAAAGAAACATTTGATTTTTTGCATCAGTTGGATATATCTTACCTGCATGTTTTTACTTATTCTGAAAGAACAAATACATTGGCAGCAGGTATGAAACTGGTTGTGCCTGTCAATATCAGAAACGAAAGAAACAAAGCTTTACGCAATTTGAGTTACCAGAAGATGCAATACTTTACCAATGCACATATTGGGGAGACCCGTAAAGTGCTTTTTGAAACAAAAAACAAAAATGGTATGATGGATGGTTATGCCGATAATTATATTAAAATCACAGCTCCTTACAATAATTTATGGGAAAACAATATCATAGAATGGAAAATATAAACCACGATCGGTTAAACAAATACCAGGTCACTGTCCACTTCGATATGGATGAAGAATTTATGACTTTCGTTCCATCGCACCGGGTTTATATAAACAGTCTTATCGAAAAAAACATATTGGATTACTATACCGTAAGTATGGAAAGCCAGAAAAGCTGGATGGTATTTAATGCTGCCAGCAAAATTGAAGTGGAAGAATACCTGAGTAAATCTCCGCTTTACAGGTACTGGACAATAGAGATTGATGAATTATTTGTGTACGATGGGCAATCTTACCGGTTGCCAGCGGTGCAATTGAATTAACAGCTTTTACAATTTGCTTAAAATACAAAAGGGTTCCAATTTCTTGAAACCCTTTTCTTTGTGGGCGCACACAGGTTCGAACCGCGGACCCTCTGCTTGTAAGACAAATCGAGTAGAGTTTGTATTTGGCTACAAAGATTCGAGAGGTGAAATGAAAAGGTTGATTTTTCGAAACCAAACATTAAAACATTTGGAAGTGTGGAATGACTATGGGATCAATTATTAACGCAGTTTGTAAGATTGGGCAAATAAAGCAATTATACGCAGACCAAAAAATATGCTTTGCAAAAGCTTAACCTGCCGGATTTTTATTAATTAAGTGCATTGTTTTTTGTGACTACCTTTAATATCCAGAATGACGTTAGATAGTTGCAGATGTTTCAGAATTTGTACCATCGTTCAATTGGCTTTTAACCGGGTAAAATGTATACGGCAAGTACATACTACTCCATTTAATACAGTGCAGAATTTTTTGTTCTGTAGTTTTCAACTAAAGTAACATGAAACTCTACATAAAAAATATGGTTTGCCCCCGATGCATTACGTCCGTAGAGCAGATTTTGAAAAGGAATAATTTACAGGTAAAATATGTTAGACTGGGCGAAGTGGAACTGGTGAAAAAACCAACGGACAGGCAACTAAAAAAATTTACTCAAGAGCTCTCGGATACCGGGTTTGAAATTTTAGACGATCAAAAAGCGCAATTAATTGAGCAGGTTAAAAACCTGCTGATACAAAAAGTACAAAGCGGCAACGTAGAAGAACATTTAAGCCTTACAAAATTTATTGGCGAAAAAGTATTTAAAGATTACTCTGCCGTCAGCAAACTGTTCTCCCAATTAGAAGGGATCACGTTAGAGCAGTTTTTCAACCTCCAAAAAATAGAAAAAGTAAAGGAATGGCTGATGTACAATGAACAGTCATTAACACAGATTGCATTTAACCTTGGATATAGCAGCACTCAGCATCTTTCCGGCCAGTTCAAAAATCTCACCGGTATGACACCCTCACAATTCAAAAAGCTTGGCGCTTTGCACCGAAAGCCTATTGACGCTGTAAAAGACTGATTGATAGCTTTTGCATTTGCTCATTTATCTGTAAATCTTTTCCAAAATACTGTAACAGTAAACCCATGTTTATGCCAGACCTTTGTATCCTTTAAAAAAAATGAAAGATGAATAAAGAAATAAATACCATTAATCTTCCTTTAGCTGGCGTAGAAAGTGAGCATTGTGCTCTGATTGTTGACAAAGGATTAAGTGAGATAGAAGGTATCAAAACACATAAAGTAGAACTGAACAACCACCGGGCAGTTATTACAACAGATGATGAACTTGAAACGATACCGAAGGCGGTAAAAGCCATCAGGGATTTAGGTTATGATGTAGATACTGTAAAGAAAACATTTCCGGTCCTCAATATGACTTGTGCTTCCTGCGCCAGCAGCTCACAAAGTATTTTGGAAAATACAGCCGGTGTAGTCAATGTATCCGTCAACTATGCCAATGCCACGGCGCAGGTAGAATATGTGCCA
>JBBRCM010000049.1:0-21668 GCA_038204855.1 Chitinophagales bacterium | reverse complement strand
CTATCAATGTAATGATACTGCTGTTCCTGGCTTCATTTACATTGCCATCCCTCATTTTATTTTTAGTTTCTGCTAAAAAAATGCCTTCGGTACAAAAAGAAGAAAGCACCAACTCCCGTGAGTTCTGGATGTTCATTGGCTCGCTGGTTTTCTTCCTGGCCGCCATGTTCATCATTGCAAAAACATCTGTACCGGTTTACAATAAAGTTTTTGGTACCAAAATAGCACAGCCCGAAGATGTTGAATTCTCTTACAACAAAGTGATTGTATTGGTTGCCATCATCATCGGTTTATTAAGTGCCATTACCCAATACTTCAAATACAAAAAAACAGAACCGGCATATATTTTAAAAAAGATTGTAGCACCAACGGTAGTAGCAGCAATCATTACAGCATTGCTGGCTGTTTTTTATCCGCTTACTTATTATAAAGGAGGTGCCGGATTTTTGGGTGCTGTTTATGTCGCACTTTTTGCAGCTATTTATTCTGTCATCTCCAACGCCGCTTATATCTGGAGCGGATTAAATGGTAAGTTAAAAGCCGCAGGCGGCTCCATTGCACACATTGGTTTTA
Organism: Chitinophagales bacterium; assembly: GCA_038204855.1. Taxonomy (GTDB): domain Bacteria; phylum Bacteroidota; class Bacteroidia; order Chitinophagales; family Chitinophagaceae; genus Ferruginibacter. The sequence goes on along the minus strand of JBBRCM010000049.1, from coordinate 21,095 downwards.
CACTGATGATTGCCGGTATTTTAATTTCATCAAGCAATAAACAGGTTATCAGCAACAGCAGTGCAAATGGTATTAACCTGCAGATATCCGGTAAAGATCCCATGACCAAACAGACTGATAATCCGTTGGAGAATCTTACGTTGATACGCCAGGTTCCGGCAAAAATGGGCGCTTATGAAGTTACTTACCTGCGGGATTCATTCGGCAATGAAAAAGGAAGACGCTTTTATGAATTACTTTTTCAGCGTAAAGATAAAGACAGCAAAAAAGTACTGGAGCAATTTACTTTGTGGCCTGATGTGTACATCATGAAGGATAACAACATGAGCAGTAATCCGGATACCAAATCTTATTTAGGTAAAGATGTGTTTACTTATATTTCTTATGCCATCAACAATAAAAAAGAAGAAGATACAACACAGTTTAAAATTAAGGAAATGGCCGAAGGCGATACCGCTTTCTACAGCAATGGCATTGTAATACTGAACCGAGTTGTAAAAAATCCGGATGATGGAAAATACCATTTTAAGTCCACAGATGCTGCACTGATGGCGGATATTACGCTCATCAGTAAAGACAGTATGCATTATAAAGCATCCCCCGTTATTGCCATTGATCAGTTTGGTGTTAACCAGATTGACGATACGGTATATGCACAAAATATGTATGTAAAATTTGCCGGTGTTACCGATACAAAAAAAATAAAAATAGGCATTAAAGAATCTGATAAGCTGATTGAATATGTTACATTGAAGGCTTATGTTTTTCCTTACATCAACCTGGTATGGCTTGGCTTAATTATTATGGCATTGGGGATTATTATGAGTGCAGTTAAAAGGGCTAAACTTTCCGTTTTGCCCGCTGCCTTAGCTTTAATTTTTGCCGCAGCCGGGCTATTCTATATGTTTCTCTTAGCAAATTAGAATCGCAGTCGGCCTGTAGTAAACGAATAATTTTTTCAACTTTTTTATCGGCATCCTGGTACAAATCAGCAGTATCAAAAAAATGTTGGAGCAAGGCAGAATCTTTCAAAAGCGAATCAACCATTTGTGGCACCTGGTGAACCCTTAAAGTATCACATTTGCTTTTTATCGCAGCGTAAGCAGAGTCAATCCTTACTTCCGAAAGAGAATCTGCAACCCGTTGAATTGCAAGTTCAGCTGGAACTTTATCTGCTCCCGAGCATCCGCCGAATAAAACAATACCACAATAAAAAATAAATTTTAAGGTTACTTTAAGCAACATAATGATATAAAGATTGGTCTAAATTGTAAATTTACAGTATGCAAGGGCTGCGGCGCCAAAAACATTATCTGATTAAAATAATAGTGCTCCTGGTAATTTTTACTGCGGGTAAACCTGTTGTGTATGCCCAAACCGGCCTGAACGATACGCTTAAAACGTATGCAGTAGTTTATGATGGCGATACTATTGAGGCTAAAACCTTATCAAATGTTGACTTTTTTGCAAGGATAGCCAATGCCAACCAGGAAATGCGTGCAAAAATGACCCGCCTGCGTAATGCTATCATTGTTACCTATCCTTATGCGATGCGGTCGGGATTGATATTAAACGAAATGAATGTAGTTTTAGCCGGCGTTTCGGATAAATCCGACAGGAAAGATTACATTAAGTCCCGGGAAAAAGACCTGAAAAAAGAATTTACCGACCCGCTCAGCAATTTATCTATTTACCAGGGAAGGGTTTTAATGAAACTGATAAACCGGCAAACCGGTAATAACTGCTACGATATTATCAAAGAATACAAAGGCGGGTTCACTGCCAGGTTCTATCAAACCATCGCCTTCTTCTTCAGCAGTAATCTTAAACAGGATTATGAGCCCCGGGGCGATGACAACGAGATAGAAATGATATTAAAAGAAGTTTGCCGTACCTACGGTTTCAATTATGCAGCTTCGCCACAGATGTAACTTATTTTCCCGGTTACTTTTCTACAGAAAAACAAACCATTTCACTCCATACACGTTATTAATTCCGCACTTTGATGCAATTTGTGTTAATAACCGTATAATTCATGTCCCATGTCGTATCAATTCTACAGGCATATTGGGTTAAATAGTTTAAATTGCAGGCAGAAATTTTGAACATAAGCATGAAGTTAGATATATTAGCATTTGGTGTCCATCCGGATGATGTGGAATTGAGTTGTGCAGGAGTTTTACTTGTTGAACAAAAGAATGGTAAAAAGACAGGGATCATTGATTTAACACAAGGCGAGCTAGGCACACGGGGTACAGCAGCAACCCGTAAAACAGAAGCGGCGGATGCGGCTAAAATTTTGGGAGTTGATATCAGAGAAAATCTTGAAATGGCTGATGGTTTTTTGCAAAACGATGAAGTGCATCAACGGAAGATCATTACAAGTATCAGGAATTATCAGCCAGAAATAATATTGTGCAATGCACCTGAAGACCGGCACCCGGATCATGGCAAGTCTTCGAAACTGGTAGCAGACGCCGCATTTCTTTCAGGGCTAATGAAGATAGAAACGGAGTTGAATGGTACGTTGCAACAGGCATGGCGGCCCAAATATGTTTTCAGGTATATTCAGGATCGTTTTTTACAACCTGATTTTGTTGTAGATATCACTGCTGTTTTTGAACAAAAGATTGAGGCAATGAAAGCATATAAAACTCAGTTTAACAACCCTGATACAGATGAACCGCAAACCTACATCTCTACACCTGATTTCTTAGACAGTGTGATTTACAGGCATAAGTGGTTCGGAAAAATGATAGGTGTAAAATATGCAGAAGGATTTATAACAGAAAAAATAATCGGCATTAAAAATTTTGATGCAATAATAAAAGAAAATACTTAATTTAAAATTCAAATAGTCAACATGGCAACGCCTAAATTCTCAAACGTACAAAAATCTAATTTTCACCAGGAGCTTAAAAAAAGGGTCAGCAACTATTTTGCTGAGTCGAAGACGCCCTCCTATGGTGATTTCAGCCTTTACTTTAAGGCAGTTTTACTTTGGACGCTTTATGTAGCGCTTTATGTGCACATCATGTTTTTTACGCCCCAAAATTGGGTAGCCATACTGGAGTGTTTTGTTATGGGCGGTTTGACTGCCGCCATTGGTTTTAATGTAATGCATGATGGCGGCCACGGAAGTTTCAGCAAAAGCAAGATATGGAATAAAATTGCAGCTTTTTCTGTAAATGCTTTGGGTGCCAGCGGTATTATGTGGAACAACAAACACAATATCATTCACCATACTTATACCAATATTGATGGGATTGATGATGATATTGAGATAAAGCCTTTGCTGAGAATGTGCAGTTCGCAAAAAAAATATTCGATACACCGTTTTCAGCACGTTTATGTTTGGTTTTTATATACCCTGTTACTGTTGGTTTGGGTTTTTCAATCTGATTATAAAAAATATTTCAGTAAAAAAGTTGGCTCTGTACCGATTAAAAAAATGAGTGCTTTTGATCATTTCGCTTTCTGGTTTGCAAAAGCAGGGTATTACTTTATGATGATTGTATTGCCCATCATGTTATTGGGGTTTGTAAAATGGATGGTTGGCTTTTTAATCATCGCCATGTTTGCAGGCTTTGTATTAAGCATTGTATTTCAACTGGCACATACGGTGGAAGAAACTACTTTCCCTGTGCCAATTGCCGATATCAATACCATCGAAAACGAGTGGGCCATTCACCAGGTTGAAACAACGGCTAATTTTGCTACAAGAAATAAATTGATCTCCTGGCTGGTTGGTGGTTTAAATTTTCAGATAGAGCATCACCTGTTTCCGAAAATTTCGCACATACACTACCCTGCCATCAGCAAAATAATTAAAAAAACCTGCGAAGAGTATGGTGTAAAATATATCGAATTCAGAAGAATGCGTCATGCCATTGTTTCGCATACAATTCATTTAAGGAATATGGGTAGGGCTTAAATAACAGCTCATTTAAAATTATCAGCCTTTTTATTAACTACTTTTACTAGGAGTTAATAAAAAGGTTTTTTTATTTCTTAATTTTAAAACTCAATTATAATGACAGCGAATTCCAATACAGTAAAAAAAAAGACAGCAAAAACATGGTTGGATAAACACAGAGAAACATTAACACCCGGTCAACGAATTGCAGACTCAGTAGCAACCGGTATGGGTTCCTGGAAGTTTATTATATGGCAAACAATTTTTGTTATTATATGGATGACCTTAAATGCCATTGGCTTTATCAGGCATTGGGATGCATATCCATTCATTCTTCTTAATCTTATTTTTTCAACACAGGCTGCATACGCTGCCCCCATCATCATGATGGCGCAAAACCGCCAAAGCGAAAGGGACCGGATACAGGCACAGGCAGATTATGATACCAACCTGGAAGCAAAAAAAGAAATAGAAGCCCTGCAATTGCAACTCAACAAAATTGAAACAGAAAAATTAGATGAGATCATGAAGATGCTGAAGGAAATGAAAAAAAGTTAATAGTCACTTAGGCATTTGTCGTTGGAGCCTGAATGTTTAAAAGATCGGAATGATCCAACACCCAAATGAACGAATGCCCAATAACCAACCACTCAATAAATAATGACTTAATAACGTGCATATTTAATTGCCACTTCTTTTCGTAAATTAGCGCTTCAAATAAAAAATAATGAGCGAAGAAAATCCACAGGATGCCGTGCAAAGCCTCAACTTTATTGAAGAGATTATTGAAGCAGATCTGCAGAACGGAAAATACAAAAGCATATTAACCCGTTTTCCGCCGGAGCCAAATGGCTACCTGCATATTGGCCACGCAAAAGCCATTTGCCTGAATTTTGGTTTAGGATTGAAATATGGAGGAAAAACAAACCTGCGTTTTGATGATACCAACCCCGTAACCGAAGAAACTGAATATGTTGACAGCATTAAAGAAGATATTAAATGGCTAGGTTTTAACTGGGCCGAAGAATTATATACATCTGATTATTTTGACACGTTATATAATTACGCAGTTGACCTCATAAATAAAGGTCTCGCTTATGTTGATGACTCAACCGCCGCAGAAATTGCGGCCATGAAAGGCACCCCTACCGAACCAGGTAAAGACAACCAGTTCCGCAGCAGAACCATTGAAGAAAACCTAACCTTATTTACAGACATGAAAGCTGGCAAATATAAAGATGGCGAAAAAGTATTGCGTGCAAAAATTGATATGCAGCATACTAATATGCTTATGAGGGATCCCATCATTTACCGCATCAAACATGCACAGCATCATCGCAGTGGCGACAAGTGGTGCATTTACCCGATGTACGATTTTGCACACGGTCAAAGCGACAGTATTGAAAACATTACCCATTCAATCTGTACATTGGAATTTATTCCGCACCGGGAATTATACGATTGGCTGATTGAAAAACTGGAAATCTTTCCGTCACATCAATATGAATTTGCGAGGCTGAGTATGACTTATACCGTGATGAGCAAGAGAAAATTATTGCAATTGGTAAATGAAAATTATGTTACCGGCTGGGATGATCCACGTATGCCAACACTCAGCGCTTTCCGCCGCAAAGGTTATACACCCGCAAGCATCCGCAGCTTTTGCGATAAGATCGGTGTGGCTAAAAGAGAAAACTTTATCGATCTGAGCTTACTGGAATTTTGTTTGCGTGAAGATCTGAACCAAAAAGCATTGCGGGTAATGGCGGTGCTTGATCCGGTAAAACTCATCATTGATAATTATGAAGATGGGAAAACAGAAGAACTACAGAGTGAGAACGGGCCCGATGGAGCGTTGGGAAAAAGAATGCTGCCATTCAGTAAAGAACTGTGGATTGAGCAGGAGGATTTTATGGAAGAGCCTGCAAAAAAATGGTTCAGGCTTGCGCCCGGTGCCATGGTACGTTTAAAGAGTGCTTACATTGTAAAATGCCAAAGGTTTGTAAAAGATGCTGAAGGAAATGTTACCGAAATTCATTGCACTTACATTCCTGAAAGCAGGAGTAATAATGATACCAGCGGCATCAGCGTAAAAGGAACGATACATTGGGTAAGCTCTGCACATGCAGTACCTGCCGAAGTACGTTTGTACGACCGTTTGTTTACTGTAGAAAATCCTTTAGGTGAAGAAGGGGATTTTAAAGATACCATCAACCCAAATTCTTTACAGGTAATTACCAATGCCATGGTTGAGCCGTCGCTCAAGGAAGCAAGATTAGACAGCCGCTACCAATTTATACGCAAAGGATATTTTTGTTTGGATAAAGATTCCTCTGCAGAAAAATTAGTATTTAACCGCACGGTTACTTTAAAAGATGCATGGGCCAAGGAAGTGAAGAAAAGTTAAATGATCAACTTTTGCAACTGTCAGCCCTGGCTGACAGTTTTTTTATCCGATAGGCTCACATTTGGAAATACCGAAGCCAGCATCACTAAACCCGTACTTGCCAGCATAAGGTATAATCCAACCATCTTTTGCGGGCAATAGTTATTGTAGCATGCGCCAAAAACAATAAATGATCTTACCGCATAAGATAGTATAAATGCACTCATAAAAAGATTGGCCCTTTTTGCCCAGATCTTCGGCAACAGCATAAACACCCCTATCAACACCGCAAAAAAGCTGAAAATAAAACCAGGTTTGCCATAGTAATGTTTGTAACTGTAAAAACCGGTAAACGTCTGGTTAATATCTGCATTAAAACTCCAGGGTAAAAAACAACTGGCAATTAATACTAAACAGGCCGCAAGGCCAACCCAATGAAGATACTTTACAAACATATTTTTTAAAATAAGAAGTGAAATGTAAAATTACAGCCCGTTTTATATTATGCAATTAACGAAAACGCTGTAACTATAGATGTTACAGCGTTTTTTTCTGAGGTCCCGACCAGATTCGAACTGGTGTAGAAGCTTTTGCAGAGCTTTGCCTAGCCACTCGGCTACAGGACCGACTAAAATCAAAAGTAAAAATTCAAGATGTAAAAATCAAAAACAAGAGTTTTACATTTGATTTTTTAACAGCGCAAAAATAGGGTAATTTTAAGGAAATTACACAAGCAAATTCAAAATATGAGCCGGATAGCCGAATCTGAATTGATTATAAACGACCGTGGTGCAGTTTATCATTTAAACTGCCGACCAGATGAAGTCGCATCTACCATCATTACCGTGGGCGATCCCGACCGCGTGGGTGAAGTAAGTAAACATTTCGACAAAATAGAATTTCAAAACAAACACCGCGAATTTGTAACCCATACCGGTTATATCGGCAAAAAAAGAATCACCTGCGTAAGCACCGGCATTGGTCCCGATAATATTGATATTGTATTAAACGAACTGGATGCATTGGCAAATATTGATTTTGAAACCAGGCTCATTAAAGAAAAATTAACCTGCCTTAATATTATACGGCTGGGTACATCAGGTTCCCTGCAAAAAGATATTCCGGTAGATAGTTTTGTTGCAAGCACCCACGGCCTTGGGTTGGATAACCTGATGCATTTTTACCGCCAGGAAAACAATCAAGAACAAAACCAGATCATACAGGCTTTCAGCACGCACACACAATTAAATTCCGGCGAGGTTTCGCCCTATATCAATATGGCGAGTGCTGCGCTTATAAAACATTTTACAAAAGATTATCACCAGGGTATTACGGTAACCTGTCCGGGTTTTTACGGGCCGCAGGGCCGCATACTCAGGCTGGGCCTTGGTTACCCGATGCTGATTGATAACCTTACCAATTTTCAGTTTGGCAATTACCGGATAACTAATTTTGAGATGGAGACGTCGGCTATTTACGGTTTGGGTAATGCACTGGGGCATCATTGCCTTAGCCTGAGTGCCATTGTTGCCAACCGCATCAGCAAAGAATTTTCTAAGGATGGCGCAATGGCAGTGGAAAATTTAATAAACCAATCTTTACAAATAATTACAGATTCAAGTATCTAAAATGCAAATAGAATTTTATAAGTACCAGGGTACCGGAAACGATTTTGTAATACTGGAGAACAGGGATAACCGGTACGATAGCCTTACTTCAAAACAGGTAAAGAAAATCTGCGACCGCAGGTTTGGCATAGGCGGCGATGGCTTAATGCTGCTAAACAAACATGCTGAACTGGATTTTGAAATGAAATATTTTAATGCAGACGGCAATGAAAGCAGCATGTGCGGAAATGGCGGCCGTTGCCTGGTTCAATTTGCGAAAAATCAGGGCATGTTCAAAAGCACGTATCAGTTCATGGCCATTGATGGAATACATGAGGCAGATATTGATATGCACAATATTGTTCGCCTTAAAATGAAGGATGTTGATAAAGTGGCCTATCACTCGGGTTATGCAGTGCTTAATACCGGCTCACCACATTTTGTAAAATTTGCAACCAATGTTGAAGATATTGACGTGGTAGAAACGGGCCGTGAAATACGCTACAGCAAAACATTTGCTGCAGCAGGCATCAATGTTAACTTTGTAGAAACAACCCATGAGGATGGTATTTTTGTACGCACCTATGAACGTGGTGTAGAAGACGAAACGCTGAGTTGCGGCACAGGCGTTACCGCATCGGCATTAATGAATGCGCACAACGAAAAAGGATTTAACCGGGTGGAAGTAAAAACTCCCGGCGGCCATTTAAGTGTTGAGTATAATAAGATAGACGACGAGCATTTTGATAATATCTGGCTTTGCGGCTCGGCAGAAATGGTGTACAAAGGAGAAATTAAATTATGACCAAAACCGAAATTATAACTGCTGCTGAAAAAGGGTTTAACCGCTTTTCAGAAACCTGCAACAGTATGGATGAGGCCTTGCTTTTTAAAAAGCCAACTGATAAATGGTCGGCTGCAGAAAATATACAGCACCTGATCATATCAACTAAAAGGACGGGTCTGGCATACCGGCTTCCAAAATTTATTGTGGGGCTGGTTGCTGGCAAACCCAACCGGTCATCCCGCACTTTTGAAGAGGTGAAAGACAGATACTATAAAAAACTTGCTGATGGAGGAAGAGCAAGCGGCGTGTTTGTTCCCAAACCTATAGAAATAAAATACGGTAAGCAAAAATTAATAGATAACTGGCAAGATGCAACAACATCATTCATGCTTGCATTAAGCAAGAACAGAACCGAAAAAGATCTTGACAATTACCTTGCAAAACATCCGTTACTGGGCCGCATTACATTAAGGGAGTTATGCTACTTTACTATTTTTCATACAGAACATCATTTAGCGGCCATACATAAAATCAGCACAAACCAATGATTCAATATTTTAAAAATACCGACCGCCAGACAATCGCTATAGATAAAGCGATTGAAGCAGTTTGGGTAAATGTGCTGCCGCCGCTTAAACAAGAAGAGTTTACCGAACTGAGTGAAACCATGAATATTCCTGTCGATTTTTTAAAAGATTCGCTTGATATCGATGAAAGGAGCCGCTACGAAATTGAAGACGATGTAAAACTAATCGTAATTAAAACTCCCACCGAAAATAATTCCTTCAACCTCAGCGATGCATTCTACATTACCATCCCGATTTGTATCATCCTCACACATAACCAGATCGTAACGGTTAACTCGTTCGAAAACGAAGCAATTAAAAAATTCCTCAACACGTTTCAGCATCGTAATCCGGACAGGATGAATATGATGGTGCTTAAAATATTTGAAAAAGTAACTACCAACTTCCAGGATTATTTAAAAGAAATAAATACCCGTCGCAATAGCCTGGAACAAAAACTATACGACAGTAACCGCAATGAAGAGTTACTGCAATTAATGCGTATTCAGAAAAGTTTTGTGTATTTTCTAACTGCATTAAGAAGTAACGAACTGCTGATGATGAAGATAAGCCGTACAAATATTTTAAAACTGAATGAAGATGAAAGGGATTTTCTTGAAGATCTGATTGTAGAAACATCACAGGCACTTGAAATGGCAAACACCTATACAAATATCCTCAACAGCACGCTGGATGCCTTTGCCAGCATCATCAGCAATAACCAGAACGATGTTTTAAAACGTTTGACCACACTCACCATTTTTCTAAGTGTACCGGTTTTAATTGCCAGTATTTATGGTATGAATGTTCCCATTCCCTATAAAGACAGCCACATGGCTTTCTGGCTGCCTGTTATACTTTCCATCATTATTCTGGGTTTTGTAATCTGGAATTACGCAAAACGTTACAAGCGATGATCAGCATGTTCAACATCAGGGTGTATGGTATTTTAATAAATGAAAAGCAGCAGGTTTTGGTGAGCGATGAATTTATACGTGGAGCATACATCACTAAATTTCCCGGCGGCGGGCTAGAGTTTGGTGAAGGCACCCGGGAATGCCTTGCAAGGGAATTTATGGAAGAGATGAATCTGAAAGTAAAAGTTACCGAACATATTTATACAACCGATTTTTACCAACAAAGTGCTTTTAATGCAGCACACCAGATTATCTCTATTTATTATTTTGCCGAAGCATTGGAACCGATAACTGCTCCCCTGCGCAGCAAGCCTTTTGATTTTGATGCTACACAATTAAAAATGTATGAAGAGACAGGTGAAACAGAAACATTCAGGTTTATTAATTGGGAAGATTTTTCGGAAGAAACAGTAAGTTTACCTATTGATAAGATTGTTGCCAATTTGATAAAACTGGAACCATGATAACAACCGACAATTTTTTTGAACAGGAAATTGTTCTCCAGAACGACCGCTCAAAACTGGAGCCACTTACTGAAGCACATTACCAATATTTGTTGCCCATTGCATTGCATACAGAAATTTGGGAGTTCACAGGTGCCAAAGTAAAAAACGAAGCTGATTTCAGAAGATATTTTGATACCGCAATTACCGAAAGAAAATCAGGCCGCTCCTATCCATTCGCCATTTTTGATAAACAACAAAATCAATATGCCGGCTGCACACGTTATGCTAATATCTCCTTCACTGATAAAAGACTGGAAATTGGCTGGACCTGGTACAACCCTGCATTACAGCACAGCGGTATAAATAAAGCAACAAAAATTTTATTGCTAAGTTTTGGGTTCGAGCAATTGGACCTTAACAGAATTGAATTAAAAACCAGTCTGCTTAATTTAAAATCGCAGGGCGCAATGCTTAAGATTGGTGCGGTAAAAGAAGGTGTTTTAAGAAGGCATGGAATAAGCGACGACGGACTTGTAAGAGATACCGTATATTTCAGTTTTATAAAGGAAGAATGGCCTCATATAAAATCAACCATCTTTAAAGAATTTATACCTGCTTAATACATCAAACTAAAAAACTGCGATATGAAAAAATTATGCTTCCTGGTTCTTTCAGCTATTGTTTTGAGTTGTAACAATCAACCCAAAATAACTGAAACTGCTGCAATAAATGATTTGTATAATGAAGTACAAACCGGCGGTGTTAAAGTAATTTCCATTGAAACACCAAAAGGCAAATTCAATGTCTGGACTAAAAGCATTGGCAACAATCCTAAAATAAAACTGCTGTTACTGAATGGTGGCCCCGGTGCCACGCACGAATACTTTGAATGCTTCGAAAATTTTTTACTGCCCGAAAATGTGGAACTCATCTATTACGATCAACTTGGTTGCGGCCTCAGCGACAATCCCAAAGACACAACCATGTGGGACCTGGGAAGGTTTGTTGAAGAAGTGGAACAGGTTCGCAAGGCATTGAATTTAAACAAGGATAATTTTTATTTACTGGGCCATAGCTGGGGCGGTATTCTTGCTATGCAATATGCCTTAAAATACCAGGACAACCTGAAAGGCCTTATCATCAGCAATATGATGAGTAGTTGCCCGGCTTATGGAAAATACGCACAGGAAGTACTTGCTCCGCAGTTCGATCAGAAAATATTAGATACCATCAGGCAGATAGAAGCCAAAGGTGATTTTCAAAATCCAAAATACATGGAACTGCTCTATCCTAATTTTTATGAAAAGCATATCTGCCGTTTTCCCGTGGCACAATGGCCCGAACCGGTGACTCGTTCTTTCGGAAAAATGAATCAATCTTTATACGTTACCATGCAAGGACCGAGCGAATTCGGCATTGGAGGTAATTTAACAAATTGGGATGTAAGTAAACAATTACCCCAAATAAAAACGCCTACACTTACTATTGGTGGCAAGTTTGATACCATGGATCCCGATCACATGAAATGGATGAGCACACAGGTCCAACATGGCCGCAACATTACTTGCCCCAACGGCAGCCACATGAGTATGTATGATGATCAGAAAAATTATTTCCCTGGCCTTATACAGTTTATTAAAGATGTGGATGGTGGGAAGTTCTAATGCTATTGCATCGTAATCATTTAAATACCATTTTCTAAAAAATGAGCAGAAACAAAAAGAAACATGCTGATAAAATAGAAAGCCCAGTAGCAGCTTTGCCTGTTGCCGAAGAAAAAAATATCATCCAATCCCCATCAATAATAGTATGGTTACTAAGCACTGTGCTTTTTTGTTTATTCTCCAGTACAATTGCCCCGCTCTTCATATCGCTCGACAAGGGTACTAATGCCCCACCTACTGATACAATGCATCAGATTTTAGGTATAATAGGCATTTGCACTTATTTTATTGTGCCGGTTTATACAACAATTTATGATATGCCTGCAGAAGACGAGAAACCTTATAAACGAAACAGATCATCTGGAACAGGTTCAATATTTGATGACGGACAAGGAATAATATCCTGGTTTATTAACAGGGTATTACTATTTATAATCGGAGGTCCAATTATGGTATTCACCTTCTTTAAGCCGGTATTCAGGGCTTTGATATTATTAACGAGCTTTTCTTACCTGGGATTGCCTGGTGGAGAATCCCGGCTTTTTGTTATAATAGTTATGTCTGACATATTCCTGTATTATATAAATATGATTTTTCCAAAATGGGGGTTAAATCCTGCACAAATTGCTGCCGCTTTTTTTAGGATAAAACAAAAGCCACTATTGCTAAGAATATGTACCGTGTTTTATATTTTTTATACAGCAGTGATTTATTTTTTTATCAGCGGCATTGGATATAATATAGAGCCAGGCCATCATTATCTTAAAGGAGAAAGAGAAATCCTTTTAATATTTTCATGGGCATTAGCTACAATCTTTACCCGTTTACCATTTATTATAAATGCATTTGAAGGCATTAACATAACAGACTATTTAAAACAAATGCCCTGGAAGAATATTGTATTTCAAATTATTATTTTGGCAATTTCTTTTATTGCATACATGTGGCGGTTTTGGTTTGGATAGAGATAATTGCACTAAGGTTAAGGTTTTGAAAACTACTTCAGTCTTTAAAATGCCGGGAAGACGTTTAACATTAAAAACGCATTCCCGTCTTCCCAGCAAAAAAAATCTATCAGCCTGTAAGCCGGATTCTGTTCCCGATAAATCGGGAGGTCATCATTTATCTGGCTGCAACATTACTGTTACAATCTTGCTGCCTACCCTTCGGCATCGGACGAGCCGCCCTCAGGCGCCGGTTTACGTGGCATTACAGCACACAAGGTTTACCCAATTTATGCATTACTGCAAAAACCCGTGAGCTCTTACCTCACGTTTTCACCTTTACCCTCCGTAGCTTCAGCGAAGGGGGGTTACCCCCTCCACCTCAACAAAAAAAGGAAGTAATTTTCTGTGGCCCTGTCTCTTCTCCGCAAACGGAGAGCCGGCTGTTAACCGGTATGTTGCTCTGTGCTGTCCGGACTTTCCTTCCCGATTAAAATCGGGACGATAACCCGGCTGATAGGAAACAAAGATAATTTTTTTTGGTGCGTTATCGCAATCGAACCCGTTCAATAGCAAAACAACCTGTAAAAAGAAAAAAAATCCATAGAATGTTGCAATTTCGCAATGGTTTACCTATTTTTACTTCAACATAATTTGTTCCTATCCACATTATCTTCTGATTATTACCAACACTAACTCCCCCGGAAACGCTATAAAATCATTTATTAACCTTAAATAAGGCTAACATGAAATTTTTTATCAGCATTTTCAGATTCACTGGTTTGGTGGGCATTCTGGGTTATGTCATCTTTTACAATCTCAACTTCAGCCATTGGGACAATTTTTTACTGGTTATCGGCATTGGCAGTTTTGTTGCCATGTTGGTTCTTAAATTTTACTGGTTTTACCAGTTAAATTATGTGACCCATTTAAAGGCAGGCATTGGACACAACAAGGAGATAGCGAGCTAAACATAAGACCAGCAAAATTTTTTATACCCGGGTTCGTGTACCCGTAGGTTGTTTGTGTTTGTTCATGATTGCTGTCACTAAAAAACTTTCAAGGGCTTGCTGTCAAGTTTACATTCATCAATGCTGTCCGGGATTGCTCTATTCAATCCCGAAAAAAGTTGGTGATTAGTATGATAACCGGCTGGTAAAAGCCAGGCAAAATTTTATTTATTTAAAGAAGATATTTTGTAACTCTTGATAGATGAATTGATAAAATAAATTGCAGTAAGCAGTACGAAGAAAATACCGAGTGCTTTTACTTCGGACCAGGTAACCTGCCATAAAAACCAACAGATACTGCAAACCGCAAGTATGGGAACTATCAATTCTCCCGGAACCCTGAAACCTGTTGCAGTGCTTTCAGCTTTTTTATACCTTAGCCTGATCATGGCTAGCACAACGGCCAGGTAAATGATGAGTACCGATGAACTGGCAAGGGTAGCCAATTGTTTGAATCCGCCGCCGGAAGCCAGCACAATTATTATTATACAGTAAACAATAATTGACCAGTATGGCGTTGCAAATTTTGGATGAATCCGGTTGAGAAAAACGGGCAACAACTTATCTTTTGATGCTGCAAATAAAAGCCGTGATGTGACAAGTACATCGCCGCTTAACATCCCAAACATAGATACCACTGCAGTTACAAGCATAATGGTGCCGCCAACAGGGCCAATCATCCTGGTGGACAATGCTGCCAATGGTGCTTCTTTGTATATAGATAACTGATCGTCCAAAACACCCTGCGACACCAGTTGTATCAGCATATAAATTATCAGCACAGCAAATACACCCATAAAAATTCCCCTTGAAATTGTTTTAGCAGGATTCTTTATTTCTCCACTTACATTCAAAGCGGTTTCAATACCCATAAAGGCAAAAAACAGCACCAATGAAGTTTCGCCAATGCCTGTTATGGAAGGCCATGTTTTTACCGTAAGATTAACGGAGAAAATACTGAACAAACCGAACATTATCAATAAAATCAATGGAATTAATTTTATCAAAGTAGCGACCGATGCAAAATGCGATCCTTGCTTTACGCCACGAACATTTATAAAACTGAACAACCCAAATAAAGCAATAAAAAATAAGATCCTGATGTATAAAACGTTGAACACAAGAAACCAGATAGCCAGCATATCTGCAAGTGCGTTAACAACGGCAGCATCTGATAAACCCGAAAAACCAAACCAGAAAAGTGTGTTAATTAAAAAGCCTGCAAAAGGGCTAACTGCTTTTTCTACGTAAGCATATGAACCGCCCGATGTGGTAACCTTGCTGCCAATCTCTGCATAACAAAGCATAATTAATATTACCAGCAAACCGCAAAGTAAATAGGCAACAAAAGCAGCCCGGCCAAGGTTACCGGCAACAATTGCCGACAGCACAAAAATACCTGCGCCAATGGTAAGGTTAATGGCGTTAAGAGCAAGGCCTATGGCTCCTATTTCACGTTTAAGCGAGGGCTCATTTTGGTGTTGCATAATTAAATATACAAAAGGGCATTAACAATTCATTAAGGTAAAAGCGCTGTATTAGCATTGCCATCAACCATATCAGTGTTAGCTTTGCGCCGCAATTCAGAACTAGCACGTTAGATATTGGTTTTTAAAACCCCCTGTTTGCCCTAAAACTCCCTGCCAGGCTACAATGCCTGACTCTTAAGAGGAACTAATACGTAATGAATAAAAAACAGAAATATGAAAAGTGAAGCAATGGGTGTAGGTACACCTCTCAGTAAAAAAGACCTGAAAGAATTAATGACAGAAACAAAAGAAACATTGGCAGTTGGTTTAAATATCAGCAACAACAAACGCACATTCAGCCACCTGGATCTGTGGAATTTACAGAAAAAACAAAAATCGGCCTCGGCCATGAGAAGAAGGCTGATGTAACATATTGTTTCTACCAAATGATAATTCTTTCTTTATGAAAATGAAGCATCCCGAAGTGATCGGGATGCTTTTTTTTTACCGTAAATAATTTTCAGAAAATTGTTAGCGAAGCAATACAGTAGTTCCCTGCTGTTGATGGCTTACTCCATCCACGTCAACGGCTTCCACCATCCACACTACAGTTTGCAGCGACACTTTATTGCCGTTAACCCTTCCATCCCATCCTGGCTGCTCTGTTTGAGACTGGAAGAGCATTTTTCCCCAGCGATCGTAAATACGGAAGTAATTTAATTTCTGGTAACCCATTAAAACCGGGTACAGGTAGTCATTCAGACCATTTCCATCCGGCGTAAAGGAATTAGGAACGTAGATCTGTATTTTCTTTTTGATCTTCACATATTGCGTATCCACGGTTAAACAACCGGTACGTGTTTTAAATTGCACATAATAAAGTTGCGGGTTAAGCCCTTTAAAGCTCGGCCTGTAACTGTTTGGGAAATCGAGACTTACAGAAGGTGTCCATAACACACTGCTGCTGGTAAATGGCCTGGATTGTAACTGCTCCCGAAAATTCATCACTGCTTCCACTTCAGGATACCTGGTTCCGGGCACGGGTGCATCTACCACCACATCCAGTTTCTTTACTGAAATGGTTTGCGGACATTTAATATCACTCACCGATAATTGAATGGTAAAAGTACCGGCAGATGGATAACTGTACACCGGGTTTTGAACAGTAGAGCTTGCTCCGTTTCCAAAATCCCATAAATAGGTTAAGGTAGATGGTGACGTATTAATTGTTCTGTTAAACAAAGGCAGGCGAATATCTGTACATATAGGATCTACCCTGAAATCGGCATGGGCATACTTAATTACCTTGTAAATATTGCTGATACTGTCGGTACAGCCTTTATCAGAGAGAACTATCATTTTTACGGTGTATTCTCCGGCTTCGGGATAGCTATGTGTTACATCACGGGTGCTTGCAGTAGTGCCATCGCCCAGGTACCAGGCATAGCTCATGCTGCCGGTAAGTATGGTACTGCTGTTAATGAAATTGAACTGGTTGTTTCCAAAGCATTGAGGAGCGTTGGGTTCACCAAAACCAACCATGGGATCAGGGTAAACCGTTACGTCAAAAGCCGAATCATTGGCACAGCCTTTATCAGAAGTGGTGGTAAGCCTTACTGTAAATGTACCCGGCTGGGTGTAAGCATGTGTTACATTACGGGTTGTATCTGTTTTGCTATCCCCAAAATTCCATAAATATTTCATGGTCCCCACTGCCAGTGTGCTTGAATTGGTAAACACAAACTGGTTGTTTTTAAAGCAGGTTCCTTTTATGTCACTGTCGAAACCGGCAACGGGGCTATCAAAAACATTAACTGTGTAAAAAGCGCTGTCGGTACAACCCTGATCCGAAACTACCATTTGCTTTACAATATAAGTTCCGGGAACCGCATAACTATAGTTAACATTTTGCGTGTTTATTAAGGGGCTGGCATCGCCCATATCCCATGTGTAAGTCATGGTGCCAAAAGCAATAGAGCTGGTATCGGTAAAAACAAACTGGTGATTATTGAAACACAGATTCTGCGAGTTTGATTTGAAACCAACAACCGGGGTTGGATTTACAGTGATGGCAATATCTGATGTAGTAAGATCGCAACCCTGAAAACTGAAAACTGTTGCATGATAAGTACCGGTTTGTATTACATTATAGAGCGTGTCGTTGGCACCCGGTATTGCAATTGTATTACGGAACCATTGTATGCTGTCGGCTGGTTTTACCTGCAAAATAGCCGCCTGCGGATCGCCCAGGCAATAGGCACTAATACCTGTTTGCTGTATTGAATTATCAAGAACGGCAGCTTTTACAGTAACCGTATCGGTAGTTAAACAACCACCACCGGAGTTACGTACGGTAAGCACATACTGTGTTGTCACCGAAGGTGTAGCTATTGGGTTTGATATAGTGGGGTCATTTAAATCAGTGACCGGACTCCAGGAATAAACAAAACCCGGCGTTGGGTTTACGCCAAGCTGAACCGGTGCATTCTGGCAGGATAATTTATCAGCACCAGCGTTTGCAAAGACGTGCAAGGTATCTAACAGATCAGCATAAAGAGTATCCTTGCAACCAAAGCCAACGAAAGGGTCAAGAATTACCGCTACCTGGGTACCTGCCGGTGGTGGAGGTGTAAAATTAAGTGTTTGGGTGTTACCATAATTTATTGTGAAAGCTGCATTCCACCACTCATAATTTTGATAGCCAAAAGGGGCTGTTACATTAACTGCTGTGTCATCGGGGCAATAGGCTGCGCCTATAAATGAACTGCTGCATTCTGTATTTACATCTATATATGCATATCCGAAATGGGCAGTAAAAACACAATCCGCAGTTTTAAAAAACAGGCGTATTGTTTTGCCAGCCAGGCCATTTAAATCAACCGAGTTTGCCGACCAGTTTTTGCACCAAACCGATGGATTAACAGTCGATTGAAAGAAACCTGGAAGCGAACTTTTAGCTATGAAATCATGGCTGGAACAAACCGATTGATTATTATCAGTAACATTAAAAACTTCTATTGAAAGCCTTGGTTGTTCTTCGTCTAAATGCCCGGGGTCTTGAAAAACAACTGCGTAATTGTAAATCAGGCTGAATTGATCTTGACCAGGAGGTATGGTAAATGTATAGGAAACACCTTCCGCCTCGTGGCCGCCACCACTATTACCTAATTGAATTGAGTGCCCGCTACCATTGGGGCAATTGCGACTAAACAATCCATAAGGGTCATTACCACTTCCGGGAATTGCTCTCAGCATTTGAAACCGGTTAGGGTAGAGGGCAGGATTAACAGGAGTATTTACCGGAGCCACATCCCAGGAAATCACATTTTTTCCAGCAATAGCATAAGTGTGCCCAACCCAACACTCCCAACCTGAAAAATTATTAAGTTCAAAATCTATATTCGGAGGGCATTGTGCAAAAGCTGAAAAATGCTGGCTACATATAAACAAACAAACCAGTAAAGTCCGTACATTTTTTTTAGATAGAAAGAAGGCCTTGATTTGGTAAATTTTCTTCATGCTGCAATATGA
Source organism: Chitinophagales bacterium (assembly GCA_038204855.1). Taxonomy (GTDB): domain Bacteria; phylum Bacteroidota; class Bacteroidia; order Chitinophagales; family Chitinophagaceae; genus Ferruginibacter. The sequence continues at coordinate 1,852 of JBBRCM010000049.1, read as the reverse complement.
CTGGTGGAGTAGGGCATGAAGTTATCGAAAAATCGTGGAAAATAGCTATTTCAGACAGTCTAAAAATGAATATAAGTTCAAAAAAGGCAGCCTCGCTTTGCATTTACCCAGTTAAGGAAGTGAATCCAGTGCATGTTACAACAAAATGAGATCGCACCAAACATACCGTTTCATCTTCAGTTATTTACCCTGTTCCAGCGCATGGAGAACAAAAGGCTACACTTATATAGATTTAAAAAAGATAAGAATGCCTATGATGAAACATACGTTGGCCTGCGCTTACCAAAACATTATTGCAAAGAAGCAATGATTTTTTGCTTACTCACTTTCTTTACCCATGGCAGCAAGTTTCATTTGTTTGGTGGTTTCTGGGCCAAAATATTTTTCAATGCGATGTTCAACAAGATAAATTACCGGCGTTAAGATAATAGCCATAATAGACTTATAGGCATAGTTAATAAGGCAAATGGCAAATACCAGTTGCCAGCTCCAGCCCTTACCTATTTTAAACGCGATGAATAAAACAATAAAACTGTCAACCAATTGCGAAACCAATGTAGATCCGGTAGCCCTGAGCCATACTTTCTTTTCGCCGGTTACTTTTTTTATTTTATGAAAGACTGTAACATCTACTATCTGGCTCACCAAAAAAGCGGTAAGGCTTCCAACAATGATCCACATGCCCTGTCCAAAAATGCCGTTATACGCTTTAGACATATCAGGTATTCCATCCTGTACACCTGAGCCAAACCAAAAATCGGCAGCCGGTACGCCCATGGCCATATAAAACATTAAAAAAGCATAAGCGATCAATCCCACCGCAATAAAAGAAATGCGTCGTACCGCTTTGGGGCCGTAGTATTCGTTTACGATATCTGTCATCACAAATTCCAGGGGCCAAAGCAATACACCACAGGTTAAACTAAGGCCCAGCCCCGATTCGCCAAATAACGTAAAGGTCAGCGGGTGCTGGCCAAATAATTTTTCGAGCGAAAATATTTTTGTACCAATACACTCGGCAATTAATGCATTAGCCACAAAAAACGCAGTAAAGATGACAAACAATTTTGTTGGTCTGTCTTTAAGAATGTTTTGTATCATTTAAGTTATTTAAGAATGAAATGAAAGTAAACCTGGCAGCAAAAAATAATGATGTTAAAGATAATTATCCAGCGGGGTATTTTAATATTTGTTTTAAAAGAATAGAAGATAAAAGTTAACAGCAAAAACAGCACATTAACAATGATGGCCGTGTAACCAAGTATCACAAAAGTGCCTTCCAGCCACGGAAGCGGTATTGCCTGCACCGATTTACCTTCGTAGGTTTTATGGCTCTCTATATACCGAAAAACAACAGCCAGCAAAAAACATACATTGAACAAAACAGTGATTTTCGAAAATAATCTCAAGGTGAATTGGTTTGTGGTTTGTTGTTAAATAGTTTGTGGTTTGTTATAACTTTAGTGGCTCTCTTTTTTTATTGCCCATTGCCCATTGCCCATTGCCCATTGCCTATTGCCTATTGCCTATTGCCTATTGCCTATTGCCCATTGCCCATTGCCCATTGCCCATTGCCCATTGCCCATTGCCTATTGCCTATTGCCCATTGCCCATTGCCTATTGCTCATTGCCCATTGCCCATTGCCCATTGCCTATTGCCCATTGCCCATTGCCTATTTTCCATTGCTACCCATTCCTCCCGCTCAGCATCGGCACAAAACTAAAATTTTCAAAAGCCTCTTCAATGGTTGTGCCGTCGGCATTTTTTGTAATACGCAACATGCGCTGGTGATGATCTTCATCAACCGGTATCACCATTTTTCCGCCCGGCTTTAGCTGGTCAATCAATTTT
>JBBRCM010000048.1:0-21713 GCA_038204855.1 Chitinophagales bacterium | reverse complement strand
GCCGGTTGTTTTGTCAACACTCAAAGTTGGCTCGCTTGCCTTATAATGTGTTCTTCTTTTTGCACTGCGTTGTTGTGAGTGGCGCCTTTTTGGATTTGGCATATCGCTTAGTTTTTAATTTTTAATGATTATTTTTTACTTCTTTCTTTTTTTACTTTTTTAAACTGCTCCAGGCCTTTCCACAACTGGTTGGCGTTGTGTTCTTCATTTTTTACCTCCATAGCCTTCAATTTTTCCAGCACTTCTTTGTTGCATTGTGGGCCGCCCATTTCTTCCAGGCTACACATTTTCTGCAGCGGAAAACTCAGCAACACAAATTCATATATCCAGTTGCCAACATCAATATGGCTTTCGTTACGGGAAATATAAAATACGTCCGGGTCTTCTTCCTGAGCATTCATTTCATCGGGGTTTTCTACCAGTTTAAGCAACATGTTAAACTCATCCCAAATGTCCATGCCCAGTGGATTTCCGCATCGGTCGCAGGTAATTTCTGCCTTACCGCCAATTTCAAACTTAAGCAGCATAAAACTGCTTTTTTTATCAAGCTGAAGCTTAATTTTTGCCTGGCAATTGGTAAAATCAGGCTCACCTTTTTCAACAAAGAACTTATCGTCCACTACGTAGTTAAACTCATGAACTCCCTGCTTTAACCCTACAAATGCAATCTCAAATGTCCGTTTACCCGCCATGTGTCTGGTTTAAAGGACGGCAAAGGTAAGGTAATATTTGCAATTTTTAGGTTGAAAAATAGATTTTATATCCTTTACAGCGATTGATTACTTTTAGGGCCAATATGAAGATAAAGAAATCACTGGGTTTTATACTTGTTTTAGTAATAATTGCTGCTGTGATACATATTTACGCAAATGATTCCACACGTGTGGAAAACCAATATTCTACAGGCATTTACCCTGTTTTCAGCCGCATATTCCGCGGTATTTTTGGCTGGCTTCCTTTCAGTGTTGGCGATGTATTGTATGGGCTGATTATTCTATGGCTGATTTGGAAACTGGTAAAGGGCATTAAGACTATGTTTAAAAAGCGGCCCCCTCTTGAACTTCGTTCGTTCCCTTATCAGGGGAATCCGCCGCATGGCGGAGAGGAAATGGCGAAGAGAACAGCGGAGTTTACCAGACTTGTAAACTTTAAAGGTATGGGAACCGGATTTTTGAAAGTCGCCCGTATCTTACTTATTATCTATATTATTTTCAACTTGTTTTGGGGGATCAATTACAACCGTGTGGGCATTGCCAGTCAGTTGCAGTTAAAAATGGAAAAATATCAGGCTGAAGATCTGAAAATTATCAACGGCTTGTTGCTCGAAAAAGTGAACGCCTCAAAACAGGTGCTGGTAAGTCAGGACATTGCTTATCCTACAAAACGGCTATTGTTTTTTAAAGTAGAAGAAGCATACCAACAAGCAGATAAAACCTATCCATTTTTAAAATATCAACCTGTTTCTTTAAAACCATCCATGTGGAGCTGGCTCGGTAATTATATGGGCTTTACCGGTTACTACAATCCCTTTACCGGCGAGGCACAGGTAAATACTCTGGTGCCAAAGTTTTTACAGCCATTTACAAGTTGCCATGAAGTGGCACACCAACTTGGTTATGCCAAAGAAATGGAAGCAAATTTTGTGGGATATCTTTCTGCCACAGCATCAACCGATACGCTGTTACATTATTCGGTTTACCTGGATATGTTTATGTACAGTAACCGTAATCTTTTTGCAACCGATTCTGTTGCGGCCAACGAATACAGGAAGCAATTGTCACCGGCGGTAATAAATGATCTGAAAGAATGGCGTGCCTTCAATAAAAAATACCGCAACCCCATTGAACCGGTTTTCAGATGGATATATGGCAAATACCTGGAAGGAAACCAACAACCACAGGGCGTTTTAAGCTACGATGAAGTAACCGGTTTTATTATTGCTTATTATAAAAAATATGGTAAAATATAAACACAAAAAAATACGAACAAACAAAAGCGGCTTTGTTTTTGTTAATTAAAAATTAAAATGAAACTATTTATATCCATATTAATTCCGTTACTCGTTGGTGCCGTCTCCGGGTTTTTTACTTCATCAGGCGTAAATGGTTGGTTTGCTCTTGCTAATAAACCCTGGTTCAATCCACCCAACTGGATATTTGCACCGGTTTGGACAGCACTGTACGTACTAATGGGTATTGCGTTGTTTTTAGTATGGAAAGCCGATGCAGATAAAGCGATAAGGCAAACAGCTATCATTTTATTTGTTGTTCAATTAACGTTGAATTTTTTTTGGTCGTTTATCTTCTTCAAATTGCAGCAACCCGGCTGGGCTTTTGCCGAAATTATATTGATGTGGATAGCAATCTTGCTCACCATTTTATGGTTTGGCAAAATTTCCTCTGCTGCGGCATGGCTGTTAGTTCCGTATTTATGCTGGGTAAGTTTTGCCTCTGTATTAAATTATAGTATCTGGAAACTTAACTAAAATTTTACCTTACTTCTAAAAATAATATCGGTAAGGAACTGTGTTTCAAAAGCAGGCTGCCAGTCTTCTAATTTTTTTTCTTCGGCAGGCGAGAGGCCATTAAAGAAAATGGCAGATTCAATCCTGGTGCCATCTTTCTGGGTATAATAAATGACACGGGTAAATATAAAAGGGGTTTTACCGGTTTTTGCACCAAAATGTTTGTATAGTTTTTGGAACTCTCTTTTCTCCATCGGGTATTCAAGTGTTTCGGCAATGGGGAAATAGGCGTCTTCATCCAGCACTTCCCGGTTGTTTAAAACCTGGGCAACCATAACATATTCTTTTGCGGTGGATGATGGCAGGTTATCGTTCCACATCTTTTGTAGTTTAACCGTAAATCTTTCCGAGCTGAATGTTTCTTTAAAACTGCTGTCATTTTTCAGATCAAGGTGGTTGTAATAGGCCTCCATGCTGTATTTCTTGTCAGAATATTTAGCAAGCGCTTTCAGCAGTTTATCTTCTGATGATTTTTTGGGTATATGAAAAGTAAATAGCGAGCCTGCAAATGGATAAATGGCGGTATGTTGCTTTAATTTAAGCAGTGCTATATTGTCTTTTACATTATCAAAGCCCAAAATATCCATTAAATAATCGGCATTGGTATAGCAACCATACATGATCATCCCACGTGCAATATCAACCAGTTTAATGCTGCCATTTTTAATTTCATTACCTGCTTTTGCTTTCTCGAGCCATGTGTTAAAAGAAGCACTGTCAATAAAGGGGATATAAAATTTCTCCACTTCAGACACCGGCACAAAAGTATTTTCATTAATCAGCTCATGTGTTGATTGCTGGGCAAACTCAATGGCAACCAGCATGGTAACAGTACTTGCCAGCGGCATTATTTTGTTTTCGTTAAGGTGTGCAATTGTAGTATCGTTCCTGGTAATATAAACCGAGGACCTTAACGGGTTGGCCTTTATGAAATAAAAAAAGGAATCGGCTTTTGCCGGATCCAGTTGTGCATTTGCGTACGGTCCCATCAAAAGTGTACTTATGAAAATGAACAATCCCGCTTTAGTACCAGCCCGATAAAATTGTTTCATAGAAGTAATTTGTACAGCAAAATACAGAATTTTTAGCTTTAAAACTTATTCTTCCACATCATGCTTTCAACCGGCTTGTTGTGCTGGCCGCTGTATTTGGCATTTTTTTTCTCGTTGTATTTCACTTCAATTTCCCCATCTACCGGAAAATAAATTAATTGCCCGATGGGCATACCTGCATAAACTTTTACCGGTTGTTTTACCGAAATCTCCAGTGTCCAGTTGCCACAAAAGCCAACATCACCCTTGCCTGCAGTTGCGTGTATATCAATGCCCAGGCGGCCTGTGCTTGATTTGCCTTCCAGAAACGGAACATGGGCATGGGTTTCGGTGTATTCATCGGTAACACCCAGGTAAAACTCATGCGGGTATAAAACAATCCCTTCGTCCGGTATATCAAAATGTTCAATTTCATTGTGGGCTTTTGCATCCAGCTCTTTGTTTATGTATTTGGCAAGATGCTTGCCCAGGTGTACATCGTAACTGTTACTGCCCAGGCACTCCCTGTCGTAGGGTACAATTTTGATGGTGCCTTTTTCAATTTCTTCTAAAATTCTGCTGTCGCTTAAGATCATTTTTTTATTTTTTTTGAATCCGGCATTGGCACTTTTGGCAACATCGTTGCATCGCACTCTTTTACATCATACCTTTATTCAACTATCAAATTCAATAAACTGCAATCTAAAATCTAAAATTGTTTTAATGCCCCTCGTTTATCAACAAAATATTAACGCATCAACTAAAATGGCAGTATGGCATATTGCCGAACCGGAAGATTTTTTTATGGCAAGCGTGCCGGTTCAGCGGGAGATAAAGCACTGGCATAAAAGGTTGCAGCATCTTGCGGGGCGGTTATTACTGAAGGAGATATATCCCGATTTTCCGGTGGAAATGATACTGATCGCCGATACCAAAAAGCCCTTTCTGGAAAACGAGCCTTTTCATTTTTCCATTTCGCATTGCGGAGATTATGCCGCTGCCATTGTAAGTAAAACACACAGGGTTGGGGTTGATGTGGAATTGATGAATGAAAAGATTGAGCAGATACAGCATAAGTTTACAGATGAGGAAGAGCTAAAAATATTAAAAATTGAAAATTCAAAATTCAAAATTCAAAATTTGACTTTATGCTGGAGCGTTAAAGAATCGGTTTTTAAATGGTGGGGCAGGGGCGAAGTAGATTTTAAAAAAGATATTGTTTTAAAATCGGTAACCGGTTTGCCTGAGCAGGGAGTTGTACATTGTGTTTTTAAAAACGAATTCGCACTGGATATTCATTATTTGTTTTTCAATAATAATTTTTTAACCTGGGTGTTAACGGATAGGTAGGTTTGATTGATTCAATAAATCCTGGTTAAGGAGATTTTTAATAACATCATATAAAGCGGGATACAATTCTTTTAACTCAGCCGGTCTTTCAAAATAGATTTCTGCGCTTTCTGCCCAAAACTCCTGAAAATCAGTAACAGCATACTCCGAGTATAAACCACCTGCAACAGTTTTTTCTGTATTGTAAACCTTGTTGCCACTATCTATAAAGTTGTTGTAAGAATTCCTGAAATCGTCATCAACATTTTGCCCTACTACAAATGTTTGATAATACAGAGCGTGAGCCAGTTCATGTAAACCTACATTTTGGCCATCATTGTTTTTTTCATAACCTTTTAAAAAATGTTTCCACGAAAGATTGATATTATTGCTTGAAACATTTCCTTCTAAAAAACAGATACCCATGTTATTTGACCTGAAAAATTCCTCGTGGTAAACGTGAATATTTTTGAAATAAGGCAACAGGTATTTCTTTAAACCAAATGTTAACTGAATGGCTGCAGCACTTATCAGTATTGGCATTTCCTTAAAACCACTTTCATCATAAATGTAAAATATCTTGTCGGCAATGAAATTTTTAACCCGGTGAATGAAACGCTCTTTCTCTATAAGGTTTAAAGCTGTGTAGTAAGGAAAGCGTTTGGTAAGCGCATTGTCTATTTCGCCATCTGTAAAATTCAGTTCGGCACCAACATAAAGAAGCAGTGGATCTTTTTTTCTGCCGATGCTATCTTCTGCAATATATGGTTCATCAGCATCATTTACATTTCCGTTGTTAAACAATATTTTATTTTTAAATTCAAAAAAGATCAAGACAGTAAATATCAACAGCAACCATCCAAATTCCGGAAGGCTTGAATATGTTGCTGTAATTCCATAGAAGGTTAGGATTGCCAGCAGAAATATTTTGACAGCAATATTTTTTTCAAATGCTTTTTTCCATCCAGCCAAATTACTGGACAGGCTGATTATCAGTTTAACAAGAACTGCCAAAAAAATAATTTCAAGAATACCAACAAATTCACGGTTGTCCTTTTTTTCAGGTTCTGGTTTATGATACGATTCTTTGTATTTAAATAGTAATTCTGAAAATTGAGGATAACGAATCATCAGTTGAGGTAATTCACTCTGGGTTATGCAGATATTAGTGTCTTTGCCACCCGGAATTGTAATTAAAACCAACTCCTCAGAAGTAGTATCAAAAATCAGGGTATAGGTAGTATCAAATGCCATGTACCAGATTAATCTAAAAGTTCTGTATCACCATCCAGCAAAGGTATATTGCCAATTGAAGCACCGGCAATTCCTTTAACCGAACCATACATGCCGCTGGTGCTTATCAAAACTTTTTCAAGTTGCTTCTCACGTTCCTTCCATATTTTTTCCATTTGTATGCGCTCTTTGGTAATGCCCTGTTTCATGGCCATAAAGCCTTCCATGATGGCTTCCACCTGGCCACGAAATTCGTTGCCGGTAAGGTAATCGTACAGCATCTGCATCTTTTCGCCTTTGCCTTCCTGCGCTTTATTTGCTTCGTACACTTTAATAATACCATTACGCAGCAAATGCGCCACACTGTTCACTTCAGTAAACCCACACAACCAGATACCATCTTTTTCACCAAACCTGTCAATATCTTTTGGAAAAGCCTGCGTTACCAGTATAGCAGCATCGGCACCCTGGTTACGCTTATCATTTTTTAATTTATCAACCCAGTTATTGCTCCATGCCTTGGTGCGTTTGCTTTCGTAAATTATTTTGCCACAAACAGTGCCTGCGCTGTTGCGGATGATCTGCATACAATCTGCTCCTTCAACTCCTTTACCCACTTCTTCAATAATATCAAACGGAAAATTTTCTTTTAAAATTTCTTCCAGTAAAAGCTCCTGGCTTTCGCCTTGGCGTTGCATAGAACCCTGCTCTGCCCTGCGTTTCATTTCATCAGCCAGTTTTTTCTGCTCATCAAGTTGTAATTCCAGTTCTTTCAATTTAAACTGATAAGCGGTTTCTTTTAAATTATTTTTTTCAGTTTCCTGGTTTCTAACCTGTTCGGCAATTACCAAACGCTCTTCCTGAATTTTCTTTTGAAGCGTGATTTCAAGTTCAGCTTCTTTATTTGTTAACTGCTGTTCTTTCTGTAAAAATTGCAGTTCTTTTTTGCGGGCTTCCTTTAATTTTTCTTCCGTGTCCGATTTGTTTTCCTGCAACATACGCAGTTGGTTTTCATAATCAGCCGAAATGCTTTTTCTGAGTTGTTCCTGTATTTCCGTTTCCAGCTTTAGTTTTTCCTGCTGAAGTTTTTGTGCAAATATTTCATTCTCATTTTTCTTTTTTTCTTCAAACATCACCTGGTCGGCCTGCAATTTCCTTTTATCCTCTTCTACCTTATTTAAAGATTGCTGCAATTTATCCTGGTATTGCTGTTGCAATTTTTGCTCAATATCTGCAGCCAAAACATTTTCCACATCTATTATTGTTCCGCAATTTGGGCATTTAATATCGTTTGCCATTGTAATTTTTTTACAAGATAATTAAAATTGAAATGCCTGCTGTGTAAGAATTAGAAAAATCACATGATGTTTTCTGTTGGTTTTAATCCCACTTTATTCATGTCCTTCCACTCATACAACACATAAACAAACAGCAGTAAATATTCCAGCAGTATTATGTACATGTTTTCATCGTACTCTTTAAGCCAGTAGGGAAAATAAGATAATGGTATCAGCACCGAAAAAACCAGCGGAAATCTGTACTTACTAAATACATTGAGGGCAACAAGTGTTGTTATATACCAGGGGTGCACCATTGCGGCCCCCAGAAAATAAATGAAAAAAATCCAAAGTACTAAATCGTAAAACGAATTACGTTTAAACCTTGCAAAGGAGATAAACAGTATAGCACAGAAAGAAATCAGGCCTAAAATAAATGCGATCTGTTCAGTATAATCATTGTCTGTAAGCAGTTCGTTCATTTTCACAAACAGGTAATAAAAACTCCCATTAAATTCGAAGAGATTGTAGTACTTACCTACACTGTCACCAATGTGAGAAAGTAAATCAGCATCAATCAGGGGAATGAAAAGTACAAAGCAAAATAACAGTGTTATCAACCCCGTTTTAAAGAAACGCCAGAAACCCAGGTACATTAAAAATACCGGAGCCAGCATAACCGGTAATAGTTTACTACATATTGCCAGTGCCCAGAACAAGGCAACAGGTACAATCTTATTCTTCTCCAAAAAATAAAAAGTAAACACTAAAAAACAGATCATTAAAGCTTCAAAATGTACATTGCCCGTTAGCTCAACAATCACCAATGGGTTCAAACCATACAGCAAAATATTCCTTACGGGTACCTTTTTCAATCTTGATAAAAGCATTAATCCATAAATAGAAAAACACTCGGCAGTAAATATGAACAGCTTCATTATAACCGCCGCTGCGTAGGGATTGGCAGGAAACAGTTTTGCAGCTATTGCAAAAATATATTGCATAATAGCCGGATAAATGGTATAGGATTCCTGCGATTCAGGGATAAGGTTGTTATAAAGAAATTGTAATTGAGTATCAGTATGCGTTAATAAATATTCCTTTGGCGTAAATGAAAATGGATTGACATGATTCAATAACATTTTGCCATCCCATATAAAACGGAAATAGTCATCAGAAAGTTCCGGCAGACAGAATACTGCAATCAATCTTAATAAGATTGCCAATGCAATGCAAACTTGAAAAGAGAATATTCCTTCATTCTTTACAATATAAAAATATGCTGCAAACAATAAAACAAATGCAGCGTAAGTGCCAAAAAAATTACTGCGGGGAATAAAATATAGTAATAGAATATGAACAGCAATGACCATAACAGGCAACGCCCAATATAAAACCTTGCCATATCGCTGAGAAGAAACCATTTTAAACATACCTGAAGATAGTGGCAAGTATTTTATAACCAGCCATTATTGTTCCTTTTATTGTACCACTTACTTTTGAAACGCCAATCCGGTTTCTGTAATTTACCGGTACTTCGCATGTTTTCATTTTAAGTTTTCCGGCTTTCAGTTGCATTTCCACCGTCCATCCATAATTGCGGTCCTGCATATTTATTTTTATCAGCGAATCGTATTTTATAGCCCGGAAGGGTCCAAGATCGGTGTAGTTAATTTTATAAAACCATCTCATCAATGTTGTAGCCAGCCAGTTGCCAAAAATTTGCTGAGGCTTCATAGCGCCTTTTTCTCTTACCCCCAAATCTCTCGATCCAATTACCATATCATAATCTTCTTCTATTATCGGCTTAATCAATGCGGATAATTGTTCGGGATAATCTGAATAATCGCCATCAATAAAAACAACTATAACCGGTTTTGGTTCCATTTTTTTCAAGTAGTCAATACCCATTAAACAGGCATTGCCATATCCTTTTAATGGCTGAAACAAAACTGTGGCACCGGCACTTTTTGCATTTTCAGAAGTTTTATCTGTTGAATTATTATCAACCACAATTATTTCTGAAATTATATTTACGGGTAACTCTTTTATTACTTTAGCAATGGAACCTTCTTCATTATATGCAGGGATAATAACAACAATTTTATTATTCAAAAGCGGATTTTTATAAATTTACTTTAATGCTGTTATTACCGATTATTATCGGATCATTATTAATGCGCCCTGCTGTATTTCCATTTTCCAGTTTAAGAACTCCTCTTGGACAAACCTCTGCACAAATACCGCAACCTACACAAGATGCCCGTACAATATTCTGGCCTTTTTGTGCGTATGCCCTTACATCAATACCCATTTCGCAATAGGTAGAGCAGTTGCCGCATGAGATACACTGGCCACCATTTGTAGTAATTCTGAAACGGCTTTTAAACCGTTGAATAATTCCGAATATTGCCGACAGCGGGCAGCCAAACCTGCACCAAACACGGCTTCCCATAAAAGGATATAAACCCGTGCCAATTACTCCTGCAAAAACAGACCCTATTAAAAAGCCATACCATTCCTGCGTCAATTCTGTTGCAGAACCTAACAACCTGCCATTAGTAAAATAATTTACCAGGGTAATTATTGTAATTGCCGTAATAATAACCAGGATGCTATAAATGAGGATCCTTTCAATTTTCCATGCTGAAATTTTTTTGCTTGATAGCTGTCGAAATGGATCGCCGGCAGTTTCGGCAAGGCCGCCGCAACCGCATACCCAACTGCAATACCATCGTTTGCCAAAAAAATATGTAAATAACGGAACGATGATTATTAATAATGCAAGTCCCCAAACCAGCATAAATATGCCGAGTTTACCGTTCTGCATAAGTTCAGAAATATTTTCATTCCAGAAAAACGAATAATCAAGCGGCCAGATATTTTTAAGGTCTAAAGCAGGCTTTTTAAGTGCTCTTAATATTTCAGGAATAATAAAAGCAAAACTCAATTGAAAAAATGTAACGGATAATGTTCTTATTTTTTGATAAGTACTATGCCTGTATTTTAAAAACATTTTAAAGCCCAGCAGTAGTACAGCCAGGCTGTAAATGGTTCCGTATAAAAAGCCATCATCGGCCCCGTAACCACTCAGTGCAAAGCTTAACGGGTCAACCAGTTTAATTAAATCGGCGAGTAAATAAGGATACCAGTAAAGCTCACAATAAAATGCAATGAGGCCAATCCCAACAATTACTGCAACAACACCTTTGGATGAAATAGATTTTTTAAAAACATTATTGTTACTGATGCCAGGAGGTTTAGATAAATAAAGGGCCAAAGAAAATATAATGCTACCTAAAGAAAAAAGCGCAACAGTTAACCACAGGAATAAAGAATTATGTTTTTCTAAGGGTCCTTCAACCGAATTTTTTACAAGAAGCGTAACTATATCTGTATCTATTGCATCTGTGCCTTCATCTTCCTGGCTTACAGTATCAGCATTATCAGCATTTAAAGTGGCGGTGTCGGTTGCGTTACCTGCAATGGTTGCTGTATCTTTTTCATCCCCGGTATCTGTACTATCAGTTTCATTTTTTTGGCCAGAAGAATCTGTTTTATTTTCTTCCTCATCTCCGTTATTTAATGCTTCTATTTTTTCATTTGCTTTGGCGATAGATTCATTCAATACTTTTACAAATGAAAATTTAGAATCATAATTTTTGTTTAATAATTTACCCGAAGCTGATAATAAAGCATCAGCCTGTGCACTATCTTCAATGGTGGCTCTGATTGATTTTTCTGTAAGGCTGTAATGATTGATGTTTAACAATAAGATCAACAAACCTAAACCGCAAAGAACCAATGCCATACCTGCGTGGCGTAGTATTTTCATAAATTATTTAAAGTTTAAGAAAGAAAATGATTTCTTTTTAACTGCTATTTGTACAGCAGAACCGGTTTGTTTATTGTAAGATTCTATGATGTCTGTTGTATAACTTCCCGAAAATTCTTTATAAAAAAAAGCGAGCGGCAGATTAGATAATACATACTCAATTGAAACTTTTTCCTGCAACCATTTATCCAGGTATTCGTGCCTTAGTTTTAAGCCAAACACATTTACACCGATAAACTCTTTTGATGCATTGTTATATACCGCCGTGAAGGCAATGTATTTGCCTGGATGCTGCCAGTGAAAAAATGTTTCTTCCTCTTTTATTTTTGCCGAAACAGTACCATAAGTCTGATACTCTAAATTTAAAAATTTTGCAGAATTAAACCATGGTCCGGGATTGTAGGCAGTTTTACCAACTGCAATAGTTTGCGCAAGTGTTTCTCCATGCATTCTGCCGGTGTACCAAACCTGCTCAATAGTTTTTCTGCCATTAACCGGCTCTCTGAATTCGGCGCAGTCGCCAATAGCATATACATCAGTAATATTGGTTTCAAAAAAGCTATTAACCAATATGCCTTTATCCGTTTCAATTCCAGAATCTTTAAGAAAGCTGATATTAGGTGTAACGCCTGTGGTGATTCCTATTAAAGGACATTTGATTGTCTTATCGGTTGTAGTCGTAATGGATTGAACGTTATCTGAGGCATCACCGGTTATTTCTTTTAAACCGGTTTCATACAATACCTTGATACCATTTGAAGTAATATGCTTGCCCACCAATTCAGCATCACTTTGTGGCAATATACCGTTCCAGTAATATTTTTCAGTTACCAACATGGTTACCTCAATGCCCCTTGAGTGCAGCATTTCGGCAAGTTCAATACCTATAAGGCCACCACCAACAATTACCGCATTTTTAATATCCTTTGTTCTTGTTTCTATCTCTGCAAGATCCTGAAAGCTATACAGGCTTACCACGCCTTTCAAATCTTGGCCCGGCCAATCAAATTTTTTGGTAACCGATCCACTGGCAATAATCAGAATATCAAAAGGAATTATTTTTTTATCTTTTGTATGAAGTGTTTTATTTTTTGTATCAACGGAACTTACGTAATCTGTTACCAATGTAATCCTGTTTTTAGCCCAAAACCAATCTTCATAAGGTTTTGTATGCTCGTACTTCATGTGGCCCATGTATATGTACATCAAAGCGGTTCTGGAAAAAAAGTGTTCGGTCTCACCAGAAATAATGGTAATCTCATCATCACATTTTTTTCTGATGTTACGGGCGCAGGTAACTCCTGAAATTCCATTGCCGATTATTACAATTTTACGCATTGATAAATTGAATTATTTTTTATCATTTAAATTCCAATTATAATCAAGGTAATCTAATTCAGCATTTGCTGCAATTTTAACGGGCGCATATTGGTTTATAAATTCAATTAAAGATTTGCCGCTCCATTTTGTAAGGTCCTTTCCATAAAAATCAAAGATGGCAGAAAGCTTTGGTGTTTTTGCATCTATTTCATTTCTGCTTTTATCACTTAAAAATGTTTTGGCTTGCTCTGTGAGCTGCTCATCTAACCGGCTGCCATCATAGGCTTCACGCCTCAATTTAGGACAGCTCAGAGAGGCACAATTTAAAGCAAAATGTATTCTTGGTTCTCTAAATTCTCTGCGCAAAATCCGGTGTTCTATCCGGTTCAGCGTCATTGTTTTACCACCTATCTCAAAAAACTTTCTATCCCAGGGAGTATTTATAAAAATTACCTGGTGCTTACCGCCCAGGTCTTTAATGCTTTTAACAGGATAATGGTCAACTATTAATTTTATTGTAAAAGCATTGTATGCATTTAACCAATAAGCAATCTTATCATTATCCGACCATTTTTTATCCGGAGGGTTAGCAGATAATGTATCTAAATATTCCTGTAATTTATTCTTATCAGCAATAAAACCTTTATAATCCACCAGGCCATCGGATCCTACATATTTTTTTACGAGGCTGGTCCATAGTTCATTTTTTTTAACTGAATTTTTTCCTGTAATGTGTATTCCGCAGCCTGTAATGAAGAACGTAGTAACCGCTATTATTGTGGGAATAAGTAATGAATGGAAAGTTTTTTTAAAAGTATTCATTTGTAATCTTTTTTATTGAAATTTAATATACTACAAAAAGCCTGAAGAAGATCTTATAAATGGTGCCTTTTTATAAAAGCTGATAATTATACAACGTATAAACAAAAAAAGCTCCCATATCAGAAGCTATTTTAGGAAGTGCCCGAAACTGGATTCGTAAAAGCACACCGCCTCAACGTGGGCGTCTACCAATTTCGCCAGCAGCTTTTTTCCCACTTCCTGCTAAAGCTTCTCATTCAGCTCAAACCGGTGTCTGCAACTTGAACAGGTGATCTCATTTGCCATCTGCATCCATTAAATCAGTGCTACAAATTTTTTAATAAAATTTTATTTTATCCCAAAAGTTATATCTTCATGCAATCAATCTATAATAACTACTACTTTATGAGAACGAGACTAATAAGGCTGTTGATATGCTTTTGTTTTTTTTTATTGGCATTATCCAATCGTATATTTTCTCAAACCATTTTTACAGAAAGTTTTGAGGGTGCATTTCCTCCCGCAGGGTGGACGCTGATTAATGCAGGGTCAGGCAGCCCATGGCAGGTGAATACTAACCAAACTTATGTATTTAGTGGCCTGAGATCGATGCAGTGCCCATCAGTTGGAAGTTTTGCCAGGAATGCCTGGGCAATTACCCAAAACTTATCATTAAGCACAGGAGTATATTACCGCATTTCTTACTGGTATCGGGAAGCGGCTCCGGGAAGGATTGAAACAATGAAAGTCACTTTAGGTACTACTGCAACAATTGCCGCACAAACAACGATACTGCATGATTATACAGATATCGAAAACCTGAACAATGTAGAAGGTGTAGATATTTTTTCCGTTCCTGCAAATGGGAATTACAATATCGGCTTCTATTGCAATTCATCGGCCAATACATCGGCAAGTTTATTAATTGATAGTGTTGTATTGCAGCAAATAGGCCCTGTAGATTGTAGCGGAACGCCGGTTATTGGGGCTGTTGCAGGCCCTGGCTCAATCTGTTCAGGAGTTAATTTTACCCTGAATTTATCAGGAATATATGCTTCCAATGGACTGGCATTTCAATGGCAATCTTCACCTGCTTCTGCAAATACTTTTAATGATATTGCCGGTGCTAACAGCCAGTCATATACCACTTCGCAAACTACTGCAAAAGATTACAGGTGCAGAGTTACCTGTTCAAACGGTGGAGCTTTTGCTGTTTCAAATGTATTTCCGGTTTCAATAACCACGCTGTGTTATTGCGTTCCGCCTGCCAACGGCTGCGGGTTAGGTTATATTGGAAATGTAACCATCGGCTCCATTAATAATAATTCAACCTGTAATGGTAATGGATATAGCAACTATACAGGTTACGTAGCACCAGCAGATCTTGTTGTGGGTTCAGCGGTTCCTGTATCGGTAACACCCGGAGGAATTGCTATTTCACAAAGCGCTGCAGTTTGGATAGATTATAACAGGAATGGCTTGTTTGAGGCTTCTGAATATAAAAACCTGGGCGGAGGAGTGACAACACTCAGCGGTGTGATCAATATACCTGCCAATGCATTACTTGGATTAACAAGAATGCGTGTAAAATCGAAAGGTGGCAGCACAGTAACCAGCAGTGCATCATGCACCAGTTATTCAGATGGGGAGACAGAAGATTACCAGGTAAATATAATGATACCGGCTTGCTCCGGAACGCCTGTAGCCGGTACTACCACCTGCATCAGTTCATCTGTTTGTCCGGATATTATTTTCACCGTTAAGGTTTCAGGGGCAACAACAGGTAATGCAGGACTTGCTTATCAATGGCAAAAATCGGCTGATGGAAGTGCATGGATTGATATTGCAGCAGCAACGGCTGATACACTGAATGCAACACAGATTGCAGCAACTTATTATCGCCGCAAAATAAGTTGTACAAACAGTACCCAATCAGCTTTCTCATCAGCATTACAAATTGGGATGAACCCGTACACTGCCTGTTATTGCATACCCGGCAATTCTACCTGTTCAGGAGCCATTGTTGTACGCATAGATTCTGTCGGCTTCAGCAATATTCATAATATTTCCGGATGTGATGGTGTAAATGGATACAGTGATTATACAGCTACGGTATCGGCTGCTAATGTGCAGGCAGGAACTTTTGTGCCTATGACGGTAAAGCAGAACAGCAGCGGGCTTACCAGGTATTTAGCTGTAGGAATAGATTTCAATCACAACGGCATTTTTGATGCATCGGAAACAACCTATGCATCAGGAACAACCTATTTGAATCTGCGCATACGAATTCCTTTTACGGCAATTACTGGTCCCGTCAGGATGCGTGTACGATCATCTTATTTTGATACATACCCTGGCTTTTGTTATGCACAATCCTATGGCGAAGCAGAAGATTATATGGTAAATATATCTGCACCTGCAACACCCGGACCGGCATTTGCATTTTATGTAAATCCATTGGCAACAGGTAATGGCGATGGATTGTCGTGGACAAATGCATTTACAAGTTTGATGAGTACTTTAAATTTTGTAGTACCAACGGATTCGATCAGGGTTGCAAAGGGTACATACAACGTAAGCGGCCCGCCCTATTATTTCAATATTAAAGATTCTGTGGTCTTATGGGGAGGTTATCCAAACACAGGTAGTCCGGGTGATGCACTGAGAGATGTTGGCACTAATCAAACTATCCTTAATGGGAGTGGTGTAACGAGTATTGTACAAGGTGGTAATGCATTTACATTAGATGGATTTTTTCTGCAGGACATATATGGATATCCAACCGGAGTAAATGCCATGAAGCTTACTTATTCATCGGGCGCAAAGATCAACCATTGTGTGTTCCGGAATAATAATTCTGTTTCCAATGGTTCGGGTACTGCCATACGTATCAATAACAGTTCACCGCAAATATCCAATTGTATTTTCGTTGGTAATAAAGATAATTATGGTGCCATCGTATTAAATGAATCAGGTAGTGCTGCCGTATTTACTAATTGTATTTTTTATAAGAATATTTCAGGAACCGGGATAATAGAAAACAGGCAAAGTACTACCGGTATCATCAATTGCGATTTTGTAAGCAACAGGTCAGATACCAATGCTACTGTTTTCGGGCGAATTAATTCCACATTCAATATAAAGAACTCCATCTTTTTTAATAATGAAAAAAGAGATTTTGGCTCTTCTGGTTATGGTGGTTATAGTGTTGACTCAAGTGATATCGAACTACTCAATTCTACGGCTGTGGTTTCAAATACAATAACGCAGGCTTATGATTATGGTAATGCCTTGTTGGTAGCAACAAATCCAAAGTTTAAAGACACTTCGAGTATTGCGGGTGCAGACAATATTTACTTCACAACAGACGATGGCCTGCAATTAAATAATCCCTGTTCACCTGCCATGAATATGGGGTCTAACGCAGCCGCTTCAGGTATAATAACTGATATACTTGGTAACAGCCGGTTGTTTGCATCAATAGTTGATATGGGTGCTTATGAAGTTCAATCGGCGGCATTAACCATTCCTAAAACATTGTACGTAAATAAAAATGCGTCTGGTAATGGTAATGGTTTAAGCTGGGCGAATGCGATGACGGAGCTACAAACAGCCATGGAATCATGTTCCGATACGATCCGTGTGGCAGCAGGCACTTATTATCCATCTGATAACGATGAAAAAAAATCTGTGTGGCTGGAAAATAAAAGAGTTATTCTTGGAGGATATCCTGCAACCGGAAGTCCGACTGATGCACAAAGGGATCCAACAGTGAATCTTACCATGCTTAGCGGTGATATGCCAAATGGAAATGGGAAAAGAACAGATATACTTTTAAGGGGAAGGATAGTTGACAGTACTTCTATTACTGATGGACTTATTATCAAAAGAGCTGAGTCATCATACATAAATGCCATGGGAGCGGTATACCTTGCGCAAAATACAAATCCTATTTTCAGGAATTGCACGGTTGGTGACAATATTTCAAATGGACAGGGTGCAGGATTGATCATTAAAAATTCAGGTAACCCAAAATTCGAGAACTGTATTTTTGAAAATAACAGTCTTACCAATCTTGGTGAAGGTGGTGCAGTCGCAAACCTGAATTCAAATCCTGTTTTCAAAAAATGCATATTCAGGTATAACTCAAATTATATTGCAGGAGTAACGCCGAGCAGTGGGGGAGCTGTTTATAATTCATCTTCTAATGCTTTATTCGACAGCTGTATCTTTTTAAAAAATATAGGAAACAACTGGGCAGGCGCCATGGATAATGTGAATAGTGATCCTGTGATAAGTAATTGCTCATTTCTTGGTAACCTTGTTGCTGCCGGTAATGCAAATGATATTAATAACAACCATTCCAGTCCACAGGTAACCAATACATTCTTTTCTGATAGTTCGGGATGCAATTATGGCGGATCAGTTGTGAATCTGAATCAAAGCAATGGATCATTTACAAAATGCGAATTTAAGAATGGCCATGCATCTTATGCAGGTGGTGTATGCTTCAACGATAATTCTTCGCCCGTTTTTAACCAATGCGTATTTAATGGAACTGTAGCGGGCGATGGCGGGGTTCTTTATAATCAAAATTCAAGCGGCCCTTTACTGGTTAATTGTGTTGCTACCAATAATGCTGCAGGCGGCCAGGGAAGTTTTATGTACAATGTTAACAGCAGCCCTGTAATAAAAAATACTACCATTGCAAACGGCACCTTGCCTTCAGTAGGAAATAGTTTCAGGGGAGGTGTCATTGTCAATAATGGAACTACGCAGGTAACGATGAGTAATTCTATCATCTGGGGCAATACAGTTATAAGTGGACAGAACACGCCTAATGGAGATATCCTTGATCTTTCAAACTCGGCTACTCCAACCATTTTAAATAACTGCATCACACAGGTGTTTGGCACAACGGGTATAAATGGAAACCTCGTTGGGATTGATCCGTTGTTTTTAAACATAGCGAATCCTGCAGGAGCCGATAATATTTTTTATACCAATGATGACGGTTTAAATATAGCAACCTGTTCACCTGCTATCAATGCCGGATCAAATGCTTCTATTGCCGGGTATACTACAGATATCCTGGGTAACACGAGAGTGTATAATAGTATTGTTGATATGGGAGCTTATGAACAGCAGGTATTGCCCGGCCTTGTAACAAATATGTGGACAGGTGCTGTAAGCGCTGTTTGGGAAAATCCACTCAACTGGAGCCTGGGTGTATTACCAAATCCTTGCACTCAAGTTATCATTAACAGCGGTACCATCATTTTAAGTTCTAATGCTATTATCTATAACCTTACTATTAATCCCGGGGTAAATTTTACAGTAAATTCCGGGTATAACCTTACCATTTTGCATTAAAGCCAAATTTTGCAGTTGAAATTGTAGCGGGGGTTTCAACTGCAAAATCCGGGTTAAAATAAAAAACCGGAAACTTAATTCCGGTCTTTCGTGCGGCAAAGGAGATTCGAACTCCCACACCCTTTCGGGCTCTACCACCTCAAAGTAGTGCGTCTACCAATTTCGCCATCGCCGCAAACTTTAATGCAAAAATAAGAATCGAATGGCTAACTGCAAATCATAATTCCAAATGGTATTATTTCCTCAATACAATTCTGAAAGTTGTTCCTTTACCCGGTTCAGTTTGTTTTACAAACAACTCGCCATTATGATACTGTTCTATGATGCGTTTGCACAGCGTTAAACCTAACCCCCATCCACGTTTTTTAGTTGTAAAACCCGGTTTAAAAACATTGCTGATATTCTGCTTGCTGATACCTTTGCCCGAATCAACTACATCTAAAGTTACCTGTGCAGTCTCGTTTTTAATATTGATATTTAAAGTCCCTTTGCCTTCCATGGCATCCAATGCATTTTTCAGCAAATTCTCAATCACCCAGTCAAACAGCGGGCCGTTTACCATTGCTTTTATTTCCGTTTCGCCATTTGTATTGATGTTGAAAGCAACACTTTCAGGAGATCTTCTTTTTATATAACTCACCATATCCTGCACCTGAACAATGATATCATTCAATTCCAATTGAGGTGTGCTGCCAATTTTTCCAAACCGGTCACTTACTAATTTAAGGCGGTCAACATCCTTACTAATTTCTGGTACTATCTTTTCCATACCCGGTGTTTCTCTCAAAATTTCAACCCAACCCTGTAACGAAGTTAACGGGGTACCCATCTGGTGTGCAGTTTCTTTGGCCATGCCGGCCCAAACCTGGTTTTGGGTTGATTTGTTACGGGTGCTTATTGCAATTAAAGTAATGATTATAAATAGTGCGACAATAAAAAGCTGGATGAGAGGATAGTATTTTACTTCCTGCAGTAATACTGAATCACCATAATAATACTTGTTGACAAAACGGGGTTCTTTACTGATTTCAACCGTGATCGGGTCATGTGCTTTCTTAAATTCTGCTACTTTATCCTTTAAATAATTTTTGTCTTTTATTTTTAGCGTGTCCAGATTTAAACCTTCCCCTGAAGGATTATCTTGTTCATCGGTTTCAATGATGGGGATATCAGTGTTCTCTGATGTAATGATATTTGTAAGATCAAGAGCTGATTGTTGTATAGCCGTATCAGCCCTTGTTTTTAATGACTGTACCCATACATTTACTTTTTTTCTTTCATCGGCCGCAATTTTTTTTGCAAGATAATTTGAATAAAAAACAGTACCCGTTACTATGGCAATTGCAATTACAGCCAAAACAGTGCGCCAGTTAAACAGTGAATTAAACATACAGTAAAAATAAGGAATAACTAAGATGCACTGCCATACAGCACGAAGAAATATAGTATGTTTGTGCAAAACATAATTAAAGCTAAATAGTAGTACTGGCGATGAACGGATTGCGACGCAACGATGTTCAATCAATGAACTACGGCTGATATAAAAAATGCAAACTCCATCAGTAGCTATTGTTATTTTAAACTGGAATGGCAGAGATTTTCTGGAAAAATTTTTGCCTTCTGTGCTAGCATCAACATACCCGAACAAAAAGATTATTGTTGCAGACAATGCCTCAACTGATGACTCAGTAGGATTTCTCAAAGAACATTATCCGCAGGTTTCCATCATACAAAACAGCACTAACGAAGGCTTTGCAAAAGGTTATAATAGTGCATTGAAGCAGGTTACATCGGATTATTATGTTTTATTGAACAGCGATGTGGAAGTTATACCCAGTTGGATAGAACCGTTAATTGGTTTAATGGAGGAGGATGTAACCATTGCCGCATGCCAGCCAAAAATACTGGCTTACCATAAAAAAGATCAATTTGAATATGCAGGCGCCAGCGGTGGCTGGCTGGATAAATTTGCCTATCCTTTTATGCGTGGAAGAATTTTTGATGATTGTGAAAATGATAACGGGCAGTATAATGATTCACAGCCGTGCTTTTGGGCCAGTGGTGCTGCTTTGTTTGTGCGTTCTTCTGTTTATCATGAATTAAAAGGCCTTGATGAATTCTTTTTTGCCCATCAGGAAGAAATTGATTTTTGCTGGCGGGCACAACTGGCGGGCTATAAAATATTTGTGCAGCCTGCATCCGTTGTGTATCATGTTGGTGGCGGAACCTTGCCAAAGGGAAACAGCCTGAAGACATTTCTTAATTTCAGAAATAATCTCATCATGCTGGCAAAAAACCTCCCCTTTGGTGCATCACTGTGGAAAATTCCTTTCAGGATTTTGCTGGATGCTCTATCTGCATGGCGTGGCCTAATAAGCGGGGACAGCGGCTATTTTTTTGCAATATGTAAAGCACATGTGCATTTTATAACCTGGCTTATGTTTAAAAAGGGGCAATCTGTTTTTCCGGTAAAAAAAACGGGAAAGCTTTATGGATGTTATAATGGCTCGGTTGTTTGGGATTATTTTATAAGAAAGAAAAAAACCTTTTCAGAAATTATTGGCAGTAAATAATTTTTTTTGATACTTACGCCTTATTTTTGCAACGCAAATTATAATAAAATGAATCAGGAAGTTATAGACAATAGTGACAAGGATTTTACGCACAACTGGGTATCTACATCACGTTTTATCTGGTTTTGCCAGGTATTCTTAGTGCTGGCTTTTGTTTTGGGCGGATGTTACAACTTGTACACCCACCGTTACATGGGTAAACCTAATGTTGAAGTGCCAACCAATACCTTGTACAACCCGACTTACAAATAAAATTTTTATAGTAACAATACAACACTTATTTTTGCCCTCCGAAAAATAAACAGAGTTCTTATCATTATTGCGGAAGTAGCTCATTTGGTAGAGCGCGACCTTGCCAAGGTCGAGGTGGCCGGTTCGAGCCCGGTCTTCCGCTCAAAAATTTATCCCGACTTGTCG
>JBBRCM010000047.1:0-21893 GCA_038204855.1 Chitinophagales bacterium | reverse complement strand
TTTTTTATCGCCGAAACCGTAGACGGTACTGCCATTTACTTCTACATTGGTCCAGTTTAAAAAGGCCAGCCTGTTTTTAAAGCCACCATAATAATCAAAAATATAAAAACCTTTTGCCGGATCGTAGAGATAGACATAATTATCACGGTCAATCATTTTCACCGGCGCAGGCACAGTATCAAACAGCATTCTCCAGTCGATGGATGCCTGTAAAATTTTCCCCTGCTCATCTATCTTCTTAAGCCTGAAATCTTCTTCATCAAAAATCCATATATAATTATCGTAAGAGAGTGTAACATTGTTTACATAAAAAATATTCTGTTTGCGCAGGTTAATGCTGTTGCGTACGGTTAATAACCTGTCCAGCACAACAACGGTTGAATAACTTTTATAGTAAAGCAGCGTTTTTAATGGATTGGTAACATCTATATAATCGGGATTACCATATTTTTTTACATCATTAAAAACGGCAACCGAGTCACCATTTTCATTTAATTTTTTAAGCTGATTGGTTTTATTGAGGAGATAAATGTTATCGAGGTTATCTACATTAAAATAAGTAAAATCGCCTTTGATGGTTTTGATGAACTGAAATGCAGAATCGCTTTGTGGCTTTGCCACAAGGGGTATTGCCACAGAGCCACACAAGCAAAGAAGGAAGAATATGATTTTTATTTTTTTCATTTTTTGTAATAAAGTAACTCCACATTTTCTCCATCAAACGCAGCGTAGCTGAAATATTTTATCCAGTCACCCAAATTTATATACCTGCTTTTTTCTGTTAACTTAAAATCGATAGGCAAGTGGCGGTGGCCAAAAATAAAATAATCGTAAAAATCTTTTTGCAGCAATTCTTTGCAATATATGATTAACCATTCTTTGTCTTCGCCAAGAAATATTTCGTTGGTTTGCCCGGTTTGTGCCCTGCTTTTTCTGCTGAAATAGTGTGCAATGCCCATGCCAATATATGGGGGCAGTATTCCAAACAACCAGTTGCAGACTTTATTGCGAAATAATTTTTTGATAAATTTATAACCATGGTCACCTGGTCCTAATCCATCACCATGCCCTATTAAAAATTTTTTGCCATTTAATTCAAAAGCAACCGGCTCAAAATAAACCGGTATGTTCAGTTCTGTTTGAAAATAGTCTTTCATCCACATATCGTGGTTGCCTACAAAAAAATGAACGGGTATTCCTGCGTCGGTTAATTCCGCCAGTTTACCCAGTATGCGTACATAACCTTTGGGAATTACTTTTTTGTACTCGTACCAAAAATCAAATAAATCGCCTACAATAAATATTTGTGATGCATCTTCTCTAATTTCGTTTAAAAACTGAATGATTTTTTTTTCACGGATAAGGCTCTCGGCAGCATTGGGTGCTCCCAAATGAAAATCGGAAAGGAAGTAAACTTTTTTATTGTGCGGAACCTCCATGCAATCAGGGTTTATTTTTTTGCTGCAGGTATTGCATCAGATCACCAGATTCAATTTCGGGTTTGCCGGACAGGTCTTTGTTATACCAATATATCCAGGCAGTATGCGATTCGCCATCCTGATAGACAATTACTTCTTTCCGCTTGTATAAAGCGATTTCACCTTCTTCAACGTTTATACCTTCGTAATCATCTAACTGGCCAATGGCCCACGAAAATTCAAGCGGGTTATTGATGCTGTACAACTCACCTGAAATAAATTTTTCTTCGGCTGTTGCAGCAGCAGCAGGGTATTCACCCAGGTCGTATAACTTTCCTTTTACCACAGCTTCGCCCAGTAAATGAAAATATTTGGTAAGGTATTCATATACCGGGTTACGGAATCCACTGCGCAGGGAACCGTACACAAACAATTTATAATTCTCGTTACTCATAATTATATTTCTTCTTTTGAAATGCCGGCCTGCTTAATAATGCTTAAAAAAGTACCATTAGGAATATCTTTTTTGCCATGCACAGGCACTACAATCGTTTTTCGTAATTCAGGATGGAAGAAGATATGGTGGCTGCCGGTAATTCTTTTTAAAAGGTATCCTTTTGCTTCTAATAGTTTTATTAAATGTTGCGGACTCTGGTTCATGAAGCAAATTCATATTTCAAGCACTTAAACTGTGCATTCTTTATGCAGTTAATTGTAAAGAATATTCCAGCGTTTCATTATCGTCCGGTACCGGTTCACCTTCCTCCTGTAAAACTTCAATATATCCTTTAATGGCATCTTTCGCCATTTCCAATGCATGCTCAACGGTTTCGCCCCAAGTTATACAACCCGGCAAAGCAGGAACAATTGCGGTATAAGTTCCTTCCGGTTCTTTACGCAATACAATACGATATGTTCTTGAAGTATTCACTATGTAAATATACAGATTAATTATTCAGCTTCTATCAGGAAGCAATACACTTCTTTGGGGCCATGCACACCGGTTACCAGTGTTTTTTCAATATCGGCAGTTCGGCTGGGACCAGTTGCAAAAGTGATGAGTGAGGGAATATTGCCTGTGTATTTTTCTTTAATGCTTTGCAGGGCATCTTTTACATCGTACACGAGCTGGTTGGTATAGGCAATACAAATATGAATGGGCGCATATACACTTACCGTACGGCCACTTTGCTGTGCGGCACTCATTACAATAGTACCGGTACGGGCCACTAAAAATTCGCAAGCGGTAATGGATGCATCGCAACTTTCCAGGTTAATGGTGTTACTGAATTTTTCATTCCATTTGTCAGTATTGCAGTAGATCTTCGACCATTTTTTTTCAGCGATCAATTGCTGTAATTGCTGTTGCATTTCCGCTTCGCTGAGGCAAAAAGAAAATTTTCCCTGCATATTGATGAATTCCTGTGCAAACAACACATCTAAGCTATCGGTTGCCGGATGAAAAACAGAATTTGATCCTTCGCTTTGCGGAAAAGGCAAAGGCACCGGGTTACTCAGTGCCTGCCTTATTCTTTTTAAAATATTTTCTTTTGCTGTTGTTGCAGACATACTACATTTAAATTACCGGTGGTGTTTTTAATTCTTCAGGTAAATCCATTGATGGCTCACTCCCAACAACATCTTTGGGATCTGGCTCAATATCCAATGCCTTTTTTTCTTCGTATGGCCTTTTGCCAATCAATGCTTCCACATCACTCTTAAATAATACTTCTTTCTTTAATAATTCCTTAGCCAGTTTTTCCACATCACCTTTCTTCTCGGTCAATAATTTTTTGGTGAGCTGGTAGGCATTGTCAATCAGTTTACGAACTTCTTCATCAATCATTTTACCGGTTTCTTCACTAAATGGCTTGGTAAATACATTTTCCTGGTTGGGATCGTAGTAACTTATATTGCCTATCTTATCATTCATTCCATAAACAGTAATCATACTGTAAGCAATTTTGGTTATCTGCTGCAGGTCATTACTGGCGCCAGTACTAATTTTACCAAAGAAAATATCTTCGCTTGCACGGCCACCCAATGTCATACATATCTGGTCCATCAACTGATCTGTATTGTATAAATATTGTTCTTTAGGTGTGTATTGAGCATAACCCAATGCTGCCGTACCTCTTGGCACTACGGTAACTTTTAATAAAGGATAAGCATGCTCCAGATACCAGCCGCAAATAGCATGGCCGGCTTCGTGGTATGCAATTATTTCTTTTTCCTCCGGAGATATTATCTTGTTCCTTTTCTCCAGGCCACCAATAACCCTGTCAATGGCATCCTGAAAATCGCTCATATCAACTGCGGTTTTTCCTTTACGTGCGGCAATCAATGCAGCTTCGTTACAAACATTGGCAATATCTGCACCCGCAAACCCCGGTGTTTGTTCGGCCAGTTTATGTATATCTAATGTTTCAGAAATTTTGATGGGGCCAAGATGCACTTTAAAAATAGCTTCCCTTCCAACCATATCCGGACGGTCAATGGAAATTTGCCTGTCGAAACGGCCCGGGCGCAACAAAGCAGAGTCTAATACGTCGGGCCTGTTTGTTGCAGCAAGTATAATGATGCCCAGGTCAGTTCCAAAACCGTCCATCTCTACCAATAACTGGTTCAATGTGTTTTCACGCTCATCGTTACTCATCATCATATTCTTTCCCCTGGCTCTTCCTATGGCATCAATCTCATCAATAAAAATTATACAGGGTGCTTTTTCTCTGGCCTGTTTAAATAAATCACGTACACGGCTTGCACCAACCCCCACAAACATCTCAACAAAATCGCTGCCACTCAGGCTAAAAAAGGGAACCTGTGCCTCGCCGGCAACGGCTTTGGCCAACAGGGTTTTACCGGTACCCGGAGGGCCAACAAGTAATGCACCTTTGGGAATTTTACCACCAAGTGCTGTGTATTTTTTAGGATTTTTCAGAAAGTCAACAATCTCCATCACCTCCACTTTCGCTTCATCTAAACCGGCAACATCTCCAAAATTTATATTAACCTTGGTGCCTTTTTCAAAAAGCGTTGCTTTAGATTTTCCGATGCTGAAGATGCCACCTGCACCACCGCCGCCGCCTGGTCCGCCAACCTTACGCATCATCATTACAAACAATAAAACGATGAGTAAAATTGGTAATAAGGTTTGTATAAGTTGCCCAAAAAATTCACCTTCTTTTTCAGGGTTATCTGCTATCTGAGATACGGTGGGATGGTTTTTATAAAACTCGATCATCTGCAGGGCAAATGTTTTATCATCTACAATGTTGAAGAATAACTGCGGCTGGTCTGCTTTTACTGCCAAAGCTGCTTCGTAATTTTTATCATCGGCCTTTATATTTAAAGCCTGTTTATAATAAGCGGCATGGGCTTTTAAACTGTCGGGCTTAATGTACACCCGTACAATTTCCTTATTGCCAACTGTTTTAATTTTAGCAACATCGTCCTGCAATACCATAGCGTAAAATTTCTGCTGATCGGTCTCAATGCCTGCACTACTTACAGTACGCATAAAATTCCAGGCAATGATGGTAAGAAAGATGATACCATATACCCAATAGATATTAAACTTCGGCTTCTTCTTATCATCTCCTTTAGAAGGTATGTTGTCAGGATTGAATTTCCTTTTGCTGTCTTGCTGATTCATATTTTTTTGTGCTATTGTTGGGAGTGAATACCCGGTATTTTGTTATTTTATACCTTTAACAATAGACGTTTGAGTTTGGTTGTTATTTTAAAATGTTTTTTTATCCTTCGTGTTCCATTGCCGGCGCATCGCTCCACATTTCTTCCAGTTGATAAAACTTTCTGGGTTCGGGCAACATAACGTGTACAACTACATTAACGTAATCTATCAATATCCATTGTTGGCCCTGGCGGCCTTCGTGTTTATAGGCTGCCTCCAGGCATTTTTCTTTTACATCTGTTTCAATAAAATCTGCAATGGCCCTTAACTGTGTGTTATTGGATGCCTGGCAAATTATAAAAAAATCGGCAACTGCTTCGGGAATTTTCCGGAGGTCGAGGCTTACAATTTTTTCGCCTTTTTTTTCCTGGATGGCGTGAATGATTGTTTTAAAGATTTTACTGTTTCTGGTAACCCGGACAATGCTGCTTTTTTTCCGGATATTTAATGCGTTTAAATTGTTCAAACCTGTTGTAATTTTTAATTTTTTGCCTGTGCTGCAAATGATTGCCAACACCCGATTTGTTATTGTTTTTTAATTAACCAGCACGTAGCTTGCAAATATTGGCAAAAGTAACACTTCTTTGCCATTTGATTTAGCTATGATAGAAGGCAGTTTTTTTACCATTTTAGATACCGTGGACAGTACCAATAACTATGCCATGACAAGGATAGATGATGGATTAGCAAATCACGGAATGGTTTGGTTTGCAAATGAGCAAACAGCCGGTAAAGGACAGCGGGGTAAAAACTGGGTATCGGAAACAGGGAAAAATATAGCCATGAGCCTTGTTTTAGAGCCTGAAAAACTTAAAATTACCAACCAGTTTCATTTAAGTGCCGTTGTTGCTCTGGCATGTTTTGAATTTTTATCGGGATATATTGATGGCGAAACAAAAATAAAATGGCCAAATGATTTGTTTTGGCGTGACAGAAAGGCAGGGGGGATTTTGATTGAAAACAAACTACAGGGTAAAACGTGGAAATGGGCTGTGGTAGGGATTGGAATAAATATTAACCAGACAGCTTTTGATAAAAGCCTGGCAAATGCTGTTTCGATGAAGCAGATTACAGGTAAAACTTTTAATGCTATTGATCTTGCAAAGGGACTCCATTGCCTCTTGATGAAAAACTTAGCAGAACAGTGGAGTTTTGAAAAGACCCTTCAGCAATACAATCAGCATCTTTATAAAATAAATGAGCTGGCAACGCTTAGAAAAAGCGGGGTACAATTTGAAACGGTAATAAAGGAGATTTCTGCACAGGGTAAATTGGTTACAGTAGATGCCATTGAACGGGAATTTGATTTTGGTGAAGTGGAATGGGTACTATAACTCTTCCGCATTTCTTGCCTCCACTTCAAAACGATTGTTGCAGTAACCTTTTCGTAAACTTTCCCAAAGGTATCTTACAACAAAATTAAAATAGCCGTATTGTTTAAATTGTTTTATGTGGCAAAGCTCGTGCTTTACCCATTTCTCATCCTGTAAAAAATTAGTTTTGGAAACGCCATATAAGTGAATTGTTTTTCCCAATACCATCGCCACATTTTTACTCCGTAGTTTTTTTGCAGCAATTTTTGCAAGCCATGAGTTTTCTTTTATCGTATAACAGGGAGTTTGCAAAATTTAGTCGTTAATTATTGGGGGCGCCGCTGTCTATCCAGCAGACGAAAGCATTTATCTGCGCCTGGGTTATGGTGCCACTCTGTGGCATTACACCTGATAAGATCGCCGCCCGAATGTTTGATTTTTTTGCAAATACTTCTGCATGAGTTGTAAAAGGCCCACCCGAATTGGTTGTGCCGCTTGCATGGCAGTTACTGTTTATAGAACATACAGATGTTAGAATGGGTTGAACATCTGTTGAAAATTTAGGGCTTATACCGGCACAGGAAAATGTTATTGCGCCGCCGCCGCCAGTGCCGCCGCCGGAACTACTTTTGCTGCAGGAAATAAATAGTGTTGCGGAAAAAAAAATACTCAGTACTGCAATAGGTATATTCTTCAAAGTATAGATTTTTTTGTTCAATTACATTAACGTAGCTTTTACGCAATTAGTTGCCAGGCATTTAAAATTTCCTCCGCATGCTGTTTACTTTTTGGTTTCAAAAATATTTTACGGATGATTCCTTTCTCATCGATTAAAAAGGTGGTGCGGTGCAGTCCCATATAGCTTCTTCCGTACATTTGCTTCTCTCCCCAAACACCGTAACTGTCAATAATTTTATGACCCGCATCTGCAATTAAAGTAAATGGCAGATCGTATTTTGTTTCAAATTTCTTGTGCTTTTTTTCTTCATCAGGGCTAACGCCCAAAACAATGAACCCCTGTTTTTTTAACAGGCCAAAATTATCACGCAGGTTGCATGCCTGCACGGTGCAGGTTGGGGTATCATCCTCTGGATAAAAATACAGAACTATTTTTTTGCCTTTATAATCTGCCATCGAAACGGGTTTACCGTTTTGGTCTTTTCCTTTAAATGCTGGTGCTTTTTTGCCTTCTATTAAATGAGTTGCCATAATTTACCTTATAAACCTGTAATTTTTTTCTGTAATATTCCCCACCTGATCTTCTGCAATTATTTTTAATTCATGCAACCCCGTTGAGCACATTTCATCAAAATCGTAAATAAACCTGCTGCCTTTATCGTTGCTGAAACGAAGCCAGTTGCCATCTAATAAAGCAGTAAAGGTTTTAATTTCTTCTGTATTATCCTTAACAACAAAAACAATGCGGCTTTGTTTGCTGCAGTTCATCCCATCTTTAAAACCAATGGGTGTAATGGTTGGTGCCACGGTGTCAACCATTAATTCAAAACTGCCAAACTCCCTGAAACTGGCTTTGTACCAATCTGTTTCATCTTTATACTTTTCAGGCGCTGCCCTGGCATAATCATCTTTACCATTTGCAAAACGGTGCATCACCATTTTGTTTGGTAAAGGCGTTGTTGCTTTAATACTGACGGGGAATATCCTTTGTAACGGAACGCCGGTATTGTGCAATTGGTAAACGGTATAACCAGTTTTACCTGCCATTTCATTGTATCGGAATCGCATCGAATCATACAGGCAATTTTGCGGTAAATAAAACCGGATGGTTGCGTTTTCAAAAATATTTATAAAGCCCGGGCGAAAAGATAAAGGTTGAAAATAACCGATTGAATCATTAACTTTTGTTTCAGTAATTTTTGCGTTGCGCTGCACAGCAAAATGTAATACCGAAGTGTTGCCAAACGCATCTTTCACCACAATTTTCATTGCATGTGCACTGTCGTCCTTAATGGTAATTACACCATCTCCGTTAAAAGTTTTGTACACGCTGTTATTGTAGCCGGGTAATTTAGAAACATGCTCAATAAACGATCCGCCGCCGCTTCGGTATTTGTAATCTATATGGGCATTTAAATAACGGGTTTCATCATAGCCAATACTATCTAACTGAAAACCAACGATAGGTTTATCATTCTCGTACAGCACCGTTTCATAAATGCCGTTTTTGTTGTTTGATCCGTTGTACCGGTCGTACGCCGAAATGCCAAAACTAACTTTATCAGTATTTGCAATAATGAGCGAAGGTGTTGTAATATAAATGCCATTGACTTTTTTAAGTACAAAAATTTTAGGTGTTTGTTCGTAGGTACTTATACAGCGGTCGTAGAGGGCTAATCTGTAAATATCAGGAGCCACGTCATCCGGTATTTGAAAATTAAATAAGGATGGATTTAAAGCCTTATCAGTTTTGGTATCTCTTATTTCAAAATGCAGGTGCGGTCCTTGTGAGCCGCCCCTGTTACCACTTAACGCAATGGTGTCGCCTTTCTTTACAGGAAATAAATTTGCGGGAATATCCAGGAAAACAGCCCAGCTTTTAAGTGCATACTGTTGCTCTTTTACATATTTTTCAAGCGCCGGATAAAAACTATTTAAATGGGCATACAAAGTTGTTAAGCCATTGGGGTGATTAATGTAAATAGCCTGCCCAAATCCATAAGACTCAATTTTTACTTTTGCAATGTAACCATCGGCAGCAGCCAGCACTTTCTTATTTTGTACTTGATCCGTACGGCAATCAAGCCCCATGTGATAGTGATTTGGCCTTAATTCGCCAAAGTTGGCAGCCAGGCCTTTTACTGCAGCAACCGGGTAAGTAAAATAATCACGGGGGTAATTTTTAGCAGGGAAAGGCTGCGCACAAACAATAAAAGTCCCAAGTATATGTACAAAAATTAGTAAACCATATTTATGAAAGAAGGGTAATTTCAATATCTTATTTTAAGCCACGAAATTAGCACAGTAGCATTGAAATGAAAAATGAATAAGCTTCCACTTTTTATTTACATCTTTTACAATTACTTTTGCACGCCACAACACAGGCAATAACACTATGCCCCAGGATAAATCCATTCAAACAGTATTAATTATCGGCTCCGGCCCAATTGTTATAGGCCAGGCATGCGAATTTGACTACTCGGGCACACAGGCAGCCCGTTCATTAAGGGAAGAAGGAGTTAAAGTGATTCTCATTAACAGCAACCCGGCTACCATTATGACCGACCCGATGATGGCCGACAAGGTTTACCTGTTGCCACTTACAGTTGAAAGTGTTGAACAGATACTGGCAGAAAATACAATTGATGCTGTGTTGCCAACTATGGGTGGACAAACGGCCCTTAATCTTTGTAAAGAAGTAGACGAGTTGGGTATTTGGGAATCCAATGGGGTAAGATTGATTGGTGTGGATATTAAAGCCATTGATAAAGCCGAAGACAGGGAAAAGTTCCGCCTATGGATGATTGAAATGGGCATACCGGTTTGCCAGGCTAAAATTGCCAACTCGTTTTTAGAAGGAAAGGAATTTGCACAGGAGATCGGATTTCCGCTGGTGTTACGCCCTTCTTTTACATTAGGAGGTAGCGGAGGAAGCATTGTATTCAGTAGAGATGAATTAGATGAAGCACTGAACACTGCATTAATTGCGAGTCCTATACACGAGGTGCTGGTTGAAAAAGCAGTGCTTGGCTGGAAAGAATTTGAACTGGAACTGTTGCGTGATAATGCAGATAATGTAGTCATCATTTGTGGGGTAGAAAACTTTGACCCCATGGGTGTGCACACTGGAGACTCTATAACAGTGGCACCGGTTATGACTCTGAGTGATACGGCGTACCAGTTAATGCGTAACACGGCTATCAGCATGATGCGCAACCTGGGCAATTTTGCCGGGGGTTGCAATGTGCAGTTTGCGCTTAACCCGCAAACCGAAGAAATTATTGTGGTGGAGATTAATCCACGGGTTAGCCGCTCATCGGCCCTGGCAAGTAAAGCAACCGGTTATCCCATTGCAAAAATTGCAGCCAAACTTTCCATTGGTTTTAACCTGGATGAATTAAAAAACCAGATCACGCAATCAACATCGGCTTATTTTGAACCGGCGCTTGATTATGTAATTGTAAAAATACCCCGCTGGAACTTTGATAAATTCAAAGGCGCAAAAGATACACTGGGCTTTCAAATGAAAAGCGTGGGCGAAGTAATGGGCATTGGCAGAAGCTTTGCCGAGGCAGTGCAAAAAGCCTGTCAGAGTTTGGAGAATGAGGCCGTTGGCCTTGGCTACTATGGTAAAAGTTTAATGCATGCTGATGAATTGATCGAGTACATCAAAATTCCGAAATGGGACCGCATTTTCAGAATTAAAGATGCGCTGATGGCCGGCGCCAGCATAAAACGCATCTGCGAAAGCACAAAAATTGATCGCTGGTTTATTTACCAGATTCAGAAAATATGCGATTGTGAAAAGCTGATTGCACAGTACGATTTGAAAACATTGCCGGATGATGTTTTAACCGAAGCAAAATTTTTAGGTTTTAGTGATGAGCAGATCGTACGCATCATGAAAGAGGAAGATGCCGAAATAATCTATGAAAGAAGAAAAACCATGGGCCTTACCCGTGTGTTTAAAATGGTGGATACCTGCAGTGCGGAGTTTGAAGCAAAAACACCATATTTCTATTCTACTTTTGAGGCCCCCTCTATCTCCCCCCACTGGGGAGGAAATCCGGGAGACCAAAATGATACTGTTGTTCATAATGAATCGATAGTTTCTGATAAAAAGAAAATAATTGTATTAGGTAGCGGCCCCAACAGAATTGGCCAGGGCATTGAGTTTGATTACTGCTGTGTGCATGGATTGCTTGCAGTTAAGGAAGCCGGTTACGAAGCCATCATGGTGAATTGTAATCCTGAGACTGTCTCTACCGATTTTGATATTGCCGACAAACTTTATTTTGAACCGGTGTTTTGGGAACACCTGTGGGAAATTATTGAACACGAAAAACCTTACGGTGTAATTGTGCAATTGGGTGGACAGACTGCTTTAAAACTTGCCAAACGTTTGCACGAAAAAGGCATCAAAATAATCGGCTCTTCTTTCGATAGTATGGATATTGCGGAAGATAGAGGCCGCTTTAGTGATATGCTGAAAGAACTTGAAATTCCTTATCCAAATTATGGTACCGCTTATAATACGGATGAAGCAATTGAAGTTGCAAAAAAAGTTGGTTACCCGGTTTTAATAAGGCCCAGTTATGTTTTGGGTGGCCAGCGTATGCGTATTGTAATTAATGATGAAGACCTGGAAAAGGGTGTGTTGAGTTTGATAAAACATCTGCCAGGAAATAAAATTTTAATTGATCATTTTTTAGATCGTTGCCAGGAAGCAGAGATAGATGCTATTTTTGATGGAGAGAATTTTCATGTAATGGGTGTGATGGAACATATTGAACCAGCCGGTATCCACAGTGGCGATAGCAATGCTGTTTTGCCACAATTTAATTTATCGCCATTAATTGTGCATACCATGGAAGAGTATGCCGAAAAAATTGCGAGGGCATTGCACATCAAAGGGCTTATCAACATACAGTTTGCGATAAAAAATGGCAATGTATATGTGATAGAAGCAAACCCAAGAGCAAGCCGCACCACGCCTTTCATTGCCAAAGCATACCAAATACCTTATTTGAATATTGCCACCAAAATTATGATGGGCGTAAATAAACTTACAGATTTTACCTACGATAAAAAGCTAACAGGTTTTGCTATTAAAGAACCAGTTTTCTCTTTTAATAAATTCCCGGGCGTAAATAAAGAGCTTGGTCCAGAGATGAAGAGTACCGGCGAAGCCATACGTTTTATTAAAGATTTAAAAGACCCTTATTTCCGCCAGTTGTATAAAGAGCGCAGTATGCATTTGAGTAAATAAAAATGCCTGTTTGATTTTTCAAAAGGTTTTACTATTTTGTTTGATGCTTCGCACTTACGCCATACCCATCTGGAAAAAAGCTCCCTTCCTCAGGCTTTTACTGCCCTTAATGGTGGGTATTATATTGCAATGGTATCTTCAATTTGCTTTACCTGTAATTATAACAGCATTCGTTTCTTATAGTGCAGGGTATCTTTTATTTTTAATACTGCCCATTGCGTTACGGTTTAAGCTACAGGCGCTGCAAGGATGCATCATACAATTACTAATTATTGCATTAGGAGCATGGCTTACCTGGCAGCAGGATGTGCGGCATCATGAAAAATGGTATGGCAACTATTATAAAGACAGTAGCTACCTGGTTGTGCGTATTGATGAACCGTTGGTTGAGAAAAGCAAATCTTTTAAAGCAGATGGTTATGTTGAAAATGTTGTACAGGATGGCAAAGCTGTTGCCGCAGAAGGAAAACTATTATTGTATTTTTCAAAAGACAGCACTGATACTAATCTGAAATATGGAGATAGAATAATCATTCATAAAAATCTTCAAGCAATAAAAAATTCAGGCAACCCTGGTGCTTTTAATTACCA
This sequence comes from Chitinophagales bacterium, assembly GCA_038204855.1. Classification (GTDB taxonomy): domain Bacteria; phylum Bacteroidota; class Bacteroidia; order Chitinophagales; family Chitinophagaceae; genus Ferruginibacter. The sequence goes on along the minus strand of JBBRCM010000047.1, from coordinate 8,930 downwards.
GCGTTATGCTGCCTTCCAGGGAATATTCCACAATGTATTTTTAAAAGATAATGATTGGGTTATTACAGAAGGAAATTCAAAAAACTGGTTTAAGCAATTTATTTTTTCTGCAAGGGCGCACGTGCTTGATGTTTTACAAAGATCTATCGGTACAGGTAAAGATGAACTGGGCATTGCCGAAGCACTGCTGATTGGTTACACCAACGACCTGGATAAAGACCTGGTACAGGCTTATAGCAATACAGGAGTTGTACATATCATTGCCATATCCGGCATGCACCTGGCATTAATTTATGTTTTACTGGTTTGGTTATTTGCAAAAATCCCAGGTATTAATAAATCAAAATGGGTGCAGCTTATTTTGATTTTGGCCTGCCTGTGGATGTTCTCCATTCTTACCGGTGCCTCGCCATCTGTATTGCGTGCAGCAGTTATGTTTTCATTTATTGCTGTGGGTAAAAATTTATACAAACAGGCATCAATTTATAACTCGCTGGCGGCATCTGCATTTGTGTTACTCTGCTATAACCCTTATTATTTGTGGGCGGTAGGTTTTCAACTATCTTACCTGGCAGTGCTGAGTATCGTTATCTTTCAAAAACCCATTTACAATTGCATCTACATAAAAAATAAGTGGCTTGATAAAGTGTGGCAACTGATGGCTGTATCAACGGCTGCACAATTACTTACTTTCCCGGTTTGCATTTATTATTTTCACCAGTTTCCTAATTTGTTTTTAATCTCCAACATGATTGCCGTACCGCTCTCCGGAATTATTTTGTATGCAGAAATTGTTCTGGTAGCTTTTTCATGGATACCTTTTTTTGGGACGTATGCCGGTAAACTGGTTACAGCATTGGTTAGCCTGATGAACAAAATAATTCTCTGGATAAATGATCTTTCATTTGCCTTGTGGGACAGAATTCCTGCCACTGTTGTATCAACCTGGTTGCTATATGCTGTGGTGGCAAGCCTTGGCGCATGGCTGTTACTCAAACAAAAAAAATATTTTAAAATAGCAATGTTTATGCTGCTGGCATTTGCATTGCAAAGTGCCTATTATAGCTGGCAAACCAACAGCCAGCAAAAGCTAATTGTTTACAATGTACCGCGGTACGAGGCAATCGATTTTATAAAAGGAAACCACTACCAGTTTATTGGTGATAGCATTTTATTGCAAGACGGTTTGTTGCAAAATTTCCATTTAAAACCTGGCAGGATTGCCAATCAACTTTATAAAAGATACGATTCTTTAAACAATGTTTTTAAAGAAGGTATGTTTTATCAATTCAATAATAAAAAAATATTGGTGGCGGATAAATCAGTAAACTTTGAACCAATGGATCAGAAGATCCAATTAGATCTGATCATCATTTCAAAGAATCCAAAAATCCGAATCGCTTCACTTATCGAAACCTTTAACTGTAAGTTTTTTGTTTTTGATGCCTCAAACCCCGCGTGGAAAATTGAAAAATGGAAAGAAGAATGTAAATCCCTAAACTTCAGTTGGTATTCAGTATACGAAACTGGTGCATTTATTTACAATATTGGCATATAATACCATTTTTATTTATAAAGTAGCCCCAAGGGCTACGCATAAATATTAGATGGGATTATACTGATTGTAAACAGCTTTCGCCTAAACACTGGTATATCGGTATAACTTGCGTTTTATGGGTCTGGCCATCGGTTGTTTTTATATAATGAATTTTTATCTGGAGCAATTTTATTTACAATAACATTAAATTTGCAGGGATGTTTTATATCCGGCACCTTATTTTGTCAATATTTTTATTTGCAGGCTTATCTGTTTTTGCCGGAGTGCCTGCTGATAGATTGAGGATTAAAACGGAGGCAGCTTCATTATTTCAACCCCAACCTCCCGGCAAAGACACCATTGTAATCAGGTTCGAATACAAGCAATCTGCCCTGTTTCATAAATTCACCATGGAAACGTTGGATAGTGTTATCCGTATTTTATTGCGTGATACCAATATAACCCTGTCCATTGATGGTTATGCCTATAAAGATGAAGGTTCTGATACGATTTGTTATTACCTGTCTTTGAACAGGGCTTTGTTTATAGAGGACTATGTTTTAGGAAGAGGCATTGCCTTAACGAGGATCAACCAGATAAAAGCCTGGGGCAGAACACGCCAGAAATATGTAAACAAAGATAAAAACGGGCTTTGGGTAAATTGCCGTGCTGAGCTTCGGCTGGTATATCCGCCGCCACCCAGAAAAAAAGAATTTTTTGACAAGGATGAAGATGGTATTGCAGATGATGAAGACAGGTGTCCCGATGTTTTTGGACTTACTGATTTTGAAGGTTGCCCCGACTCAGGTGCTATTGCTGTGCCATTCCCTATTGCAGACTGGGCACTAACTCCGGCAACCTATAATGTGCTTGATAGTGTAATTGGTTTATTGAAAGCTGATCCTCAATTGACAATTTCCATAGATGGCCATGCACACCTCGCTGAAGGTTCATATGCCTTGTGTACAAAGCTGGCACAGGAAAGGGCAACGATTGTAAAAAATTACCTGCTCTCACGCATGATTAACCCTTCCAGAATATCGGAGGTAAATAGTTATGGTATATCCCGTCCAGCTAACGCCGCAAAAAATCCACAGCAAATTCTTAAAAATGCCAGGGCCGAAATCAGGTTAAACGGATATCGGAAGCCGCCTTCTTATCAAAGAGCCGAAATTCCTTTTATCAAATGATCAACTTTGCTTCAGTCAGCACAATTTACTACGTTTAAATCTGTAAATTTGCGCCGGAATTATCTACTTACCGGCTGCGTTTTCTGAGGCAGTCAATTCAATCAACACAGATGCAAAAAAAAATTCAGTCGGCCCTTATTTCAGTTTTTTATAAAGATGGGCTGGAAAATATTGTTCAACAATTATACGAATTGGGCATTACCATCTATTCTACCGGCGGCACCCAAAAATTTATTGAAGATCTGAACATTCCCTGCGTACCTGTTGAATCGCTCACAACCTATCCTTCTATTCTGGGTGGCAGGGTTAAAACACTACACCCGTCTGTGTTTGGTGGCATACTGGGTAAAAGAGAAGATGCAGAACATGTTGCCGAAATGTTGGAATATAAAATACCGGAAATTGACCTGGTGATAGTTGACCTGTATCCATTTGAAGAAACGGTAGCATCAACATCTGATGAAAAGCTGATCATTGAAAAAATTGATATTGGCGGTCCTTCCATGATACGGGCTGCGGCAAAAAACCATGCTTCGGTTGTGGTGGTTGCTGCAAAAAAAGATTATGCCCTGCTTGAAGAAATTTTAAACGACCAAAAAGGAGAGACTACGCTTGATCAACGCCGCATGTTTGCCATAAAAGCATTTGATGTTTGTACCGGTTACGATATGGCTATCTCCAATTATTTTAACCAGTCAGATTTTATTAACCCCTTCGATAAAGACAAGACGGTTTTGCGTTACGGCGAAAACCCACACCAGCAAGGTGTATTTTATGGCAATACAGATGAGCTGTTTGAAAAACTGAACGGTAAAGAATTGTCGTACAATAACCTGGTTGATGTGGATGCGGCTGTACAGCTGATTGCAGAATTCAAAGGCAGTTCTAATTCGCAGAGTGTAAAAGTCCCCTCTTTTGGAGAGCCTGTCCCGACACTTCGGGAGGATTTAGGGGAGGTTACCTTTGCAATCATCAAGCATACCAACGTCTGTGGTATTGCATCAAGATCATCCGTAAAAGAAAGCTGGGATGCTGCCTTGGCTGGTGATCCTGAAAGTGCATTTGGTGGTGTACTGGTTTGCAATGCAACCATTGATGTGGGCACGGCCAATGCCATTAATGAAATATTTTTTGAAGTGTTGATAGCGCCATCATTTGATGTTGATGCATTGGAAATTCTGAAAACAAAAAAGAACCGCATCTTGCTGAAGCAAAAAGCAAAACTGGCAGCGACACATCAATATAAATCTGTTTTAAACGGAATACTCACCCAACAAAACGATTTAGGCAATTATACAGATTGGAAAGAAGAAGGAGGAAAAGAATCAACTGAGATGGAAAAAGAGGATATGATATTTGCCAATATAGTTTGCAAACATTTAAAGAGCAATGCCATTGCATTGGTGAAAAATAAGCAACTTTTTGGTAAAGGGTGCGGACAAACCAGCCGCATTGATGCCCTTCGCCAATCAATAGAAAAAGCAAAGCAATTTTATTTTGATCTGAATGATGCCGTGTTGGCAAGCGATGCATTTTTTCCGTTTGATGACTGCGTAAAAATTGCACATGCAGCCGGTATAAAGGCTTTTATACAACCCGGCGGTTCCATACGGGATAAGGATTCCATAGAATATTGCAAAGCAAACAACCTGGCGATGGTTATTACCCGCTTACGGCATTTTAAACATTAAGTTCAGTTTTCAATAAATGATCAGCAGTAAAAATTTACCCAAAGGCAAAGCAGGCGGATACCTGGCCCTGGCAATCACCAGCATTGTTTGGGGTACCACATGGGTTGCCAGTAAAATTGGTGTTGCCGAACTTCCGGCATTACAAATGGCCTATATACGCCAGTTTTTTGGAGGTATGTGTTTTGTTTGCTTTTTCACGTTCTATAAAAAACTATCACTACCTACACGACGGGAATTTGGTTTTTTACTGATAATGGCCCTGCTGATGTTTGTAATGGCAAACGGCTTAAGTACCTGGAGCCTGCAATACATACCTACCGGTTTAAGTGCTTTGGTTGGTGCTTTATATCCTTTGAGTGTTGTAATTATTGAAAGGGTGTTTTTTAAAAGTAGGAATATGACCATACTTACTTTTATAGGATTGTTGCTGGGGATAACCGGTATTGGCATTGTGTTTTACGAGAATGCATTTCAGCATCATCCCGAAGGTTTTATTTTTGGAGTGGCTTTATCCGTGATAGCCATGCTTAGCTGGAGTGTTGGCACTATTATTATTGTGCGCAACAAAACAAAGCTTAATCCGTACTACGCCACCGGCTGGCAAATGCTTATCAGTGCATTTATCTTATTTATTATTGCAGAAACTACGCAACCGACTATTCCGTTACGGAATATTTCGGCTACTGCATGGGGAGCTATTACTTACCTGGTTTTGGCAGGCTCCCTACTGGCATTTATTGCTTTTATTTATTCCATGAAAAAATTACCCGCCGCCATTTCTTCCCTGTATGCGTATATAAACCCGCTGGTTGCCATGGTTACAGCTGCCATTGTTTTGCACGAAAAACTTACGATCTATATTTTATGGGGGGCGATAGTAACACTTGCAGGGGTATTCCTGGTAAATTACAGTCTCAAACGCAGCCGGGATAAGATCATTGCTGAACCTGAGCAATAAAGGTTGAATACATTTCTTTCCATCCTACAAACTCCTTTGCTGTGCCTAAAAAGTTATTATGCCAGATCGTAATTAAAGTTCCGTTTACAGCTTTGCAAACTTGATAATAATACATCAGTTCTTCATACGCCTGCTCTGCATTTTGCTTTTGTTCGTAGAAAGCATTGGCATCCATAAAACAGAACGGATGAATACGCAATGAGGTCTGAATGTCCTTCTCCAGATCGTACCAAAAAAATGAAGAAGCTACAGAAGCCCTGAAACCATTGATGCTGCCATAACCCATGCTATGCTCATTTTCTATACCAGCTTCAATCAAGGTTCGATATGTGCCCGGCAAGGAAAATTTAATGTAATGCTGCCGAGATACTATTATTTGTTTAATGCCAGACATTTCTGCAAGCCATTCCATTTCACTTTTTAGGATACTTTTTTTTGCATTGCTTTGCCAGCTTGGATGAATGCCGATCTCATAAAGCGCAGTGTGTTTTTTTACCAATTGCCACATGGCATTTTTATGCGGCAGAATATTTTTATCAAACTCCCCATTTTTTTCTGCTACTAAAAAAAAGTAAATCGGTTCTAACCGATATTGCTTGTGTAAATTATGCAGCCAGTCATAACAATCAAACGGATCTTTTACGGTGCCACTTAAAACTTTAATTCTTTCTGCTGAAGGCGATTTTAAAAAGCCACCGGTATTTCTTAGCAAACCTTTGTATTTGTAGGAGTATGCAATATCAATATCGTACGTGGGTTGAAAGTTGAAAGTTAAAGGTTGAAAATTGAGAGTTGTGCGTAATGAGCCAGGAGGGCATTTCTCTTTCAGCTTTTCTGCAAAGTCCTGTAGCCAGATATTGATCAGCGGCAAATTTAAAAACCCCTCCTTGTATGCAAGTGAGTTTTCGTGCGCAAACCTGTCATAGGTATCTTTTTCATGCGGCAGGTATTCTTCGTAGCGGCTAAGCAGGTAAAATGATGCAGCAAAAATGTCGAAAGAAAAATCACAGTCATCTGTTTTAAAAAAAGCCTTATTGCCATTGGTAATAAAACAATTTATTGCCTGTGGTTTAATATCGTTTTCAAAAAGTAAGGGATAGTTCTGAATGTAAAATTCATCATCAGTAATCTTTGAATCACTGTAATTGATCTTTGCCCCGCTGTGGTTTTTAAATGATTCTGAATCTATGGTTAGTTTATAATCAAGGCCCAACTGTTCTTTAAAAATAAAATTGCAAATGTATTGCAGACGGGAAGAAATGGTATGGGAGTAGATCAGGAGCATGCACTATTTATTCAACTGTTGAATAAATTCTTCTGTTGATAATTCTATTTGATTAAGAATTGTTTTTACTAATGGCCGGCTTAAATCTTCACCTGGGTGATGTGGTAAGGTTGTGTATCGGCCATCAGGATGCTTGTAAAATTTATGACTTCCTTTTTGGCGCTGGATTATAAATCCCAATCGCAGCAGTAGTTTTTCCAGTTGTTTTGCATTTACAATCGGGAGTTTACTCATACTGCAATGGCTATTTGTTGAGTTCCAAAAAAACGTGGAATGTCATTTCTTTCATCAGCAGGCATGGCTTCCAGGCATAGTTCCAGCACTTCTTTCAGTCTTATCGAAAGATCATCCAGGCTTTTTGCCTGTGTGTGGGCACCAGGCACCGATGGAATCGTTCCTATAAAATAGCCCGTTTCAACATCCTGTTCTATATGTGCAGTAAATAGTTTTTCCATAAAACCGTTTTCTCAAATTTACAATTAATTCTTATACCGCTCCTTCCACAGCTGGTTAAAGGTTTTCTGGCTAAAATTCAGATCACTCCTGCTTTTACTCCAGCCTTTAAACATGCCATTCACCACTTTATTTTTTAAACTGCCGCCGCCTATATTCATCATGCCCCTTTTAAGACTGGCCAAGCGCCAGGCTTTCCAGGCCATGCGTTCGGTAAAGGTTGTTATGCCTTCTTCTACCGATTCATGCCGGTTTTCAAGCAGTAATTCGTGCAGATTTATTTTTACAGCACATACTTCGGTACAGTTACCGCAAAGCGACGATGCATAACTCAAATGCTTGAATTCATCCATGCCCTGCAGGTGCGGGGTAATAACGCTGCCGATTGGGCCGCTGTATGTGGCACCATAAGCATGACCACCAATATTTTTATAAATGGGGCAGGCATTTAAACAGGCACCGCAACGGATGCAGTACAAACTCTCCCGCTGTTTGGGATTTTGTAAAATATTAGTACGGCCGTTGTCTAACAAAATCACATACATTTCTTCGGGGCCATCGGATTCATTTTGCTGACGAGGACCGGTAATAACGGTATTGTAAACCGTCATTTTTTGCCCGGTACCAAAAGTAGCAAGCAGCGGCCAAAACAATCCAAGATCGGTTAATGAAGGAATCATTTTTTCAATGCCCACAACAACAATATGTGTTTTAGGAAAAGCGCAACTCAACCTTGCATTGCCTTCGTTTTCGGTAACGGCAATGCCGCCAATATCGCTGATGATGAAGTTGGCGCCCGTTACACCCACTTCGGCCTGCACATATTTTTCACGTAATATTTCCCTTGCTTTAAGCGTTAATTGTTCGGGTGTAAAATTGATGGGTGTACCCAGTTTTTTATTAAACAGTTTGGCAACATCTTCCTTGCTTTTGTGCATGGCCGGCGTTACAATATGGTAAGGTGCTTCGCCGTCCAATTGCTGAATATATTCGCCCAGGTCAGTCTCCACACTTTCAATCCCATTTTTTTCCAGTGCAGCATTCAGGTGAATTTCTTCCGTAACCATGCTCTTACTCTTAACCAACGACTTGCAATTTTTTGCTGCGCAGATTTTTAAAATCTCTTCAATGGCCTGCTCACTATTTTCTGCCCAGATAACTTTGCCGCCCCGTTTTGTAAAGTTCATTTCAAATTCTTCCAGTTGCTGGTCAAGCGTTTCAATGGCACGCCATTTAATATTTTTAGCAGTTTCCCTTGCAAGGTGCACATTCGAAAATTGTTCTTTACCCTTTGGTACCACTGCATTGTATTTTCCAATATTGAAATTGATCTTTCGCCTGTGCTCAAGGTCGGCCGATTTAATGGTGCTTTTGGCGATAAAGGTTTGTGCAGTGTCTGTCATAAATTATTTATTTTGAAACCAACTGGTAGCATGCAGCAACAGCAGATGGCGACGCTCCGTTCAACAGGGGCAACTGCTATGGTCCGTTGCCGCCCCGAAAATACCTTTTAAAATCAATCTACCGCACTCTTGTTAAGGTGCCAGATTGGTAACTGCCAATCCGGTAACTTTCTACAAAAGGTGTTTCTACCGTTCCATTGCCCGTTGTATTTTTATCAGACAGCCGGATGCTTAAGAACTGCACCTCCATTTTTCCTTCAGACGTGATTGTATAATTATCTACGATTGTATTTCCCTGTACTGTAAATGCACTATGAAAGGACTGGCCATGCAAATAGCTGTCGAGGATAATCCCGTTCTGCTCATCTATGAGCCAGTGTCCTTTTGTTGTATCAACCGGTTTTAATAAATAG